>NZ_JBYTBB010000050.1:0-41573 GCF_058788755.1 Lysinibacillus sp. FW301-JW8 | reverse complement strand
TTAGCTCAAATTGTTTTGCTGGCATCAATTTTGATGTCCAAAATTTTTGCTTTGTTCACCAGCAGAAGCTAGCTACTTAAAACTTTATTGATTACGTTTTGCTTGTTCAGTTTTCAAGGTTCATAATGTCGTCTTTAGCGACAACTACTATATCGTACTACATATAAGTGTAATTGTCAATAGTTTTTTAAAAGTTTTTTTGGAGCGGGTGATGAGAATCGAACTCACGACATCAGCTTGGAAGGCTGAGGTTTTACCATTAAACTACACCCGCATTTTTATTATGGCGCGCCCGGCAGGAGTCGAACCCACAACCTTCTGATCCGTAGTCAGACGCTCTATCCAATTGAGCTACGGGCGCAAATATAAATATTTCAAAATCGACTTGGTGCGGCCGAGAGGACTTGAACCTCCACAGGGTTGCCCCCACTAGGCCCTCAACCTAGCGCGTCTGCCATTCCGCCACGACCGCATTCAATTAGGAACTTTCTTATTATACTATGATAATCCGAAAAATCAACCTTTTTTCTTAAAAAGATGAGCCATGAAGGACTCGAACCTTCGACCCTCTGATTAAAAGTCAGATGCTCTACCAACTGAGCTAATGGCTCAAATTAAGAAATGAATGGCTGGGGTACTAGGATTCGAACCTAGGCATGACGGAATCAAAATCCGTTGCCTTACCGCTTGGCTATACCCCAATAAGTGGCGGTCCCGACCGGGATCGAACCGGCGATCTCCTGCGTGACAGGCAGGCATGTTAACCGCTACACCACGGGACCAATGTTGCTATATTTTTTAAAATGACCCCTACGGGATTCGAACCCGTGTTACCGCCGTGAAAGGGCGGTGTCTTAACCACTTGACCAAGGGGCCATGGCTCCGAAGGCAGGACTCGAACCTGCGACAACCTGATTAACAGTCAGGTGCTACTACCAACTGAGCTACTTCGGAATAATTCATGTTATTTGTCGTAGTTATCTTGTCGACTTTTACTATTATAGTGACATTTCAAGTAAACGTCAACACTTTTTTTAGTTTTTTTTATTCCAGTAATTTCAAACGACCTAAACATTTGCTACAGCAGTATTTCTCTACATTCATCCTAATTTTCCTTACATATAACTGTTGGCATTTAACACACGAATATGTATAGGGTCGACTTTGCTTTTTTCGCAAAGTGTTAGAAGTATGAAGAGTTGAACAAAACCGAGGAGCATTCACTTTTTTTAACAGCTCGCGAAAATCTCTATCTCGATGCTGGTAACCTTTACCCTCTAAATGTAAATGATAGTGGCAAAGCTCATGACGAACAATGCCCTTTACCTCCTCAAGACCATACAATTCATATGCTTTTGGATTAATTTCAATATTGTGTGACTGTAAGAGATAACGTCCGCCAGTAGAACGTAGCCTTGCATTAAAATATGCTTGATGCATAAAAGGCTTTTGGAAACTTTCTAATGATATTCTACTGACAAGCTTTTGTAGTTCCTCATTGTTCATATTAAGATCACCTCTAACAACAAGAATACCACACTGCGTAGTATAGACAGTGTGGTCTCATTTTATTACATTTCCGTTATTTGATTTTTAGGTGGTAACATAGTTAATGAAATGCGCCCTTTTTTTGCATCAATTTGTTCTACCCAAACTGTTACAATATCTCCTAGCGAAACTACTTCTAAAGGATGCTTAATACGTCTTTTTTGTAATTTAGAAATATGCACAAGTCCATCCTGCTTCACACCAATATCAATAAAGGCTCCGAAATCAACAACATTTCTGACTGTCCCCTGCAATTCCATGCCAACTTGTAAATCTTCCATCTTTAATACATCTGTTTTTAATAGTGGCTGTGGGAATGCATCACGTGGATCACGGCTTGGCTTCATTAATGTATCTATGATATCACGGACTGTAACAACCCCAATATCAAGTACCTCACTTAAATTTTGAACATTAAGGGTAGCAATCGCTTCCTCAGCCTTCTGAGTACCAAGCTCATTTTTATTAATTTGTGCAACCTCTAATATTTGCTCAGCCAAACTGTAGCTTTCAGGGTGAATTCCCGTCGCATCAAATGGGTTCTTTGCTTCAGGTATACGTAAGAAACCAATTGCTTGCTCGTACGTTTTAGCCCCAAGTCGTGGAATTTTCTTTAATTGAGCACGTGTCTTGAACTGCCCATTTTCCTCTCGCATCTTCACAATATTCTCGGCAACAGTTTTTGATAACCCTGAAACATGTTGTAGTAGAGAGGCTGATGCAGTATTAACATCTACACCCACCTGGTTCACGGCTGTCTCTACAATAAACGTTAAGGATTCAGTCAATTTCTTTTGCGATACATCGTGTTGATACTGACCTACCCCAACCGCCTTAGGCTCAATTTTCACTAACTCTGACAAAGGGTCTTGTAGACGACGTGCAATGGAAACTGCACTACGTTGCTCTACCTGTAAATCCGGAAACTCTGCCCGGGCAATGTCAGATGCTGAATAAACAGATGCACCCGCTTCATTGACAATAACATAGGCTATATCGGTATCAAGCTCGTTTATAACATCAGCAATAAATTGTTCTGTTTCGCGCGAGGCAGTCCCATTACCAATAGCAATTATTTGAATTGGGTACTTTTCTAATAATCCCTTCACAATTGCCTTTGATTTTGCTATGTCCGGCTTAGGAGGGTGAGGATAAATGGCTGTAACCTCTAACATTTTCCCGGTTTCATCTACAACTGCTAACTTACAGCCAGTACGATAAGCTGGGTCTACACCTAATACATATTTTCCTTTCATAGGAGGCTGTAAAAGCAGATTGCGCAAGTTCTCTGAGAAGATATGAATAGCCTGTGCTTCAGCTTTTTCAGTAAGCTCATTTCGTAATTCTCTTTCAATTGAAGGCTGGATTAAGCGTTTATAAGAATCCTCTATCGCAAGCTTGACCTCTGAAATCGCTGGAGAAGAACCAGTTGCAGGAATCCATTCTTTCCACATAATCATTAATACACGCTCTACTGGAACATTTATCGTAACCTTTAGAATTTCTTCTTTCTCTCCACGATTTACCGCTAAAATACGATGAGGAACAATACGATTTACAGGCTCTTCATACTCATAGTACATTTCGAAAACATTTTTATCATCAGCCTCTGCATTTTTCACACTTGTTACGAGTAGTCCATCTTTCCATGAATACGCACGAATTTTTTCACGAATTGCTGCGTCATCAGCAAAGCGCTCGGCTAAAATGTCTCTTGCACCAGCTAATGCATCCTCTGTGTTTGTAACGTTTTCCCCATCTATTAATTCGGCAGCCAATTGCTCTAATATATCAGGACGATATTCTACTAAAAGATCCGCAAGAGGTTCTAAACCTTTCTCTTTTGCAATTGTCGCCTTTGTACGACGCTTTTGTTTATATGGTCGATATAAATCTTCTACCCTCTGTAAAACAATTGCCGCTTGGATAGCTTGTTCTAGTTCTGGCGTTAACTTATTTTGTTCTTGAATTAATCGAATAACCTCTTCTTTGCGTTGTTCAAGTTGCTGTATGTAGTGATAACGCTCCTCTACAGCTTTAATTTGCACTTCATCAAGGGACCCAGTAGCTTCTTTTCGATAGCGCGCTATGAACGGTACGGTATTTCCCTCTTCTAATAATTTAATAACAGCCTCTGCTTGCCCTGGCTTGATTGCAACATCCTTTGCAATAAGCTGTAACAATTGCTTTTGATCCACATCATCACTACCTTTTTCTTTTCATTTTACCATTACACTTTACTAAAAATGCAAAAAAATAGTCTACTCAGAACTTAGAGTAAACTATTTTAATGACTTAGGAGACAACTATTACTTTTGATTAGCTTTAGCAATAAATGCCCCAATATAAAAGTTTAGAGCGAAACGCCACCACTTGCTAAGATAACCTCTTGTAATTTCTTTATTGCTTTTCTTTGTACTCGGGATACGTGCATTTGAGAAATTCCTAATAGTTCTCCAGCTTCTCTTTGACTAAGCTGCTCTAAATATGTAAGCTGAATGACTTGCTTTTCCCTATCATTTAAAACGTTCATAGCATCCAAAACAATTAATCTTTTATTGGTTATTTCGTAGCCATCGTCTACTTTACCCATTATATCAAATAAGGTTACTGTACTCCCGTCAGAATCTGACTCAATTGAATGATCCATTGAAAGAGCTTGATAGCTACGACTCATCTCCATAGCCTCGAGAACTTCTTCCTCTTCTACCTCTAATTGATCTGCAATTTCTTTGATAGATGGAGAACGCTGCAACTCAATGGTCAGCGCTTCCACTGTTGTTTTAATTCGTGGTCCTAACTCTTTTATACGTCTTGGCACATGAACATCCCATGTTTTATCGCGTAAAAAACGTTTAATCTCTCCAACAATCGTTGGTACAGCAAATGCTTCAAAACTACTACCAACATTGGTATCAAAACGTCTAATAGCACCGAGTAACCCTAGCATACCTACTTGAATAAGATCATCGTAGTAAGATTTCCCATTCGTATACTTACGTGCTATGGCTTCAACTAAATATCGATAATGAATCACTAAATTTGTTTGCGCTTCATCATCCTCCGTTGATTGGTACAATGCAATCCACTCTAGTACATCTTCATTGGACGAAGACTTATGTAGTGATTCTTTCGACATTTTTTTCCACCTGCTCCCTAGCGACATACTTTGTCATAAAGACAGTTACGCCACCATCGTTATTAATCATCACCTCATCCATCAAAGTTTCCATTAAATAGAGTCCCAAACCACCTTCACGTAAACCAGCTATACTCTCTCCTGGATGATATGGACCAATTTTTGACTTTATCTCTTCAAAATTAAAACTATTTCCGTAGTCCGCAATCATCATTTCTAACTTATTTTCATACAAGGCACACCCAATAACGATTTCACCCTCTTCGTCATCCTTATATGCATGATGTACTACATTCGTAACTGCTTCACTTGTTGCGATTTTTAAATCCTCGATATCATCATAATTAAAGCCAACTCGACTAGCCAAGCCAGAAACCGTTAACCGAATTACACTGACAAATTGCGGTTTTGCAGGAACCCTTATCTCAATATAATCAAATTCCTTCATTATCTTAATTCCACCTTTTTATCAGTTTCAATATCCATTAAATCGCTTAATCCAGTAATTTCAAATAATCTTTGTAATCTATTCGATAAACCAACAAGTTTTACTTTGCCATTCTCACGTAATGCTTTTTTATAAAAGGATACAAAAATACCTAAACCTGTACTGTCCATATAATTTACTTTTGATAAATTAAGTTCTATTTCTAACCCTTCAGTAATCTTTATAGCCTCTAGCTCTTCTCGAAGGACTGAGGCAGTAAAGGTATCAATTTCACCCTCTACAAATCCATATAATTTATGATCAATTTCTTTAAAATGTATCGCCATGTCCATATAGCACACCTCCACCATATTTGTTAGACTGTACTTCATTTCCCGCTTAGGGAAAAAATTAAACCTTCTAATCCTATTTTTTTAAAATAACAACTGTAAAATCATCTGATAGTTTAAAATCCTGTAGTTCTTCAATTTGTTTATAAAGAAGATTACATAGCTCTTGGGCTGTTAAATGCTTATTCTCTGCTAACAATGCAGTGATAACCTCTCGTGAGTTCAATTCTTCATGTGATCTAAATTCTGTAACACCATCTGTCATCATCATGACGATATCATTTTTCTCTAAAGTAATTTCATTATATATATACTTTGTTTCAGGCAGTACACCTAGTAATAAACCTTTTGCCTCCAAAGTAAAAAATTCATCTCGTCTAGCACAATAATGGAGCGCTGGCTCATGACCTGCTGAAGCGTAGGAAAAAATATTATTTTGAATATCCAAGCAACCGTAAAACATGGAAACAAACATACTATCATCCACGCCTTTTTCAATTACTCTATTAATAACTTCTAACACATATGAAGGATCTTTATAAGTATATTCTAAAGTTTCCAGACCATACTTCACCATAGACATACATAAAGCAGCCGGGACACCTTTTCCTACCACGTCTGTCACCGCTACGCTCAAATAATCCTCTCGGTCATGTAAAAAATGTACATAATCTCCATTCATCTTGCGAATTGGAATCGATATCATTCCTATGTCAATACTAGACAAATGTGGCACAACTGTTTTGAGTAATGTTTTTTGAATGTTTGTAGCGATTTTTATTTCCAAATCATATTCAGCCTGTTTCTGTAATAAGCTTTGGTGCTCTCTATGTGCCATGCCATAATGGACCATCACCTCAATTAGAAAATCATATGCTGACTGTTCCTCACTCATTCTATCAGGTAATATTTTGCTAACTGCGTTTTTGTGAATACTTACAACATCCTCTGGAGAGATATTCTTTTGGATTAACTGACGTGTGAAGTTTTGAGCAATATACAAATTCTTTTCTGTTTGGTCAGCCAAATAATCCGACAAAATTTTCTTATATTGTGACTCTAATTGATTCAACATTTCCACATCCTATCGCAGCCATTTTTCAGCTCTGATGGTTGTCCCCTCTCCGATAACTGAGTGGATGGTCATAGTATCCATTAATCTATTCACGCCTGGTAAACCTGCCCCAAGTCCTCCAGAAGTAGAGTAACCATCCTCCATTACCTTGCGAACATCTTTTATTCCTGGACCTTGATCAGTTGCAATAATCATTATTTTCTTTTCTGTGTCCGTCTCAACTCTTTCGATTTCAATGAAGCCTACATTTGCATATAAGTATATATTTCGAGCCAATTCACTAATAGCTGTAGTTATTCTAGCCTGATCAACAGTGCCAAATCCAAGTGCCTTTGCTTCATTGCGCCCCAGTTGTCTTGCTGTAACTATATCCCATTCAGTAATAATTTCAACCGAAGACCTCATTGCCACCGCTGTCCCCCCAATTCCTTTCGCAGTTATACTTTACACTTTTATTCAACCTGAATTATTTTTTATAGTTGATTTCATTTCATAATTATCTTATAAAGGGTATATTCTATGTATATTTTCATAAACCTTTCTATATTTTTTTCAAAAATCTATTTTGAATGATATCTTATTTTCTCCTTAAATCTATTAATACCATTTTCGAATTACAAATTCAATTTATGGTAATGTAGAATTTGAGAGTATAATACAAAAAAGCATCGAGATGATTTTTCATCTCGATGCCTCTATACATATATGTATATCAAAATTTGACAAGCCCTAAACTAATCATCAGTGCACCATCAACCTTCTCCATCACTGCATGATCAAGCTGCGTTATACGATCCGTCAATCTTGACTTGTCGATTGTTCGCACTTGCTCGAGCAGAATAACCGAGTCACGTTCAAAACCATACTTTTCAGCATTGATTTCAACATGAGTCGGTAACTTTGCTTTCTGAATCTGTGCAGTTATAGCTGCGATGATGACAGTCGGACTGAATCGATTGCCAATATCATTTTGAATAATCAGCACCGGCCTAGTTCCTCCTTGCTCGGACCCAATTACCGGCGATAAATCTGCAAAAAAAACGTCACCACGTTTTACATTCAAAGTGTCATCCCCCGCTAACGAGACGCTCCACCATATGTTGTGCTTCATATTCCGCATGCAAGCATTCACTTGCAATCATCAGATTTATATGAGACATTTCAACATATCCTTTCATCATAGCTTCCCGTATTTGATTTGGTTGCTCCTGCATTAAAATATTGCGCGACAAAACACGCGCAAACGATTCACCTTCAATTACTTCCTTTGTTTGTAGAAATAGTCTGTCTTGAACAGCAATTGTAGCTTCTCTTAACTTTTTCTCGTACACAGCAAGCACCTCCAACGGAACCATCCACTTTTCATTACTACTCATTCTATCATTGAAAGATATTGTTGAAAAGACATGAAATGACAAAATATCTGACAATTTGAAGGACAAGTTGTAAAAATATGTAGGTTGTCGAAGGTATGTGCCGATTCATCTTATTAGCAACAATCAGCAAATTAAGTTTTTAGTGAATTTATATTTTCTCCAGTGTTATCATTCACCAATTATGAAAGAAAGTCGTTGTTCAAAGCTGTATAGTGTAACTATTTTTGTGCCTGCTTCTAAATATATATTCGAGGTACTCTTGCGGTAATTATGCATGGTACTTCGTAATTAATGGTTTCAAGTTTAGCTGCCCATTCATCAATTGAAATGACATCTTTCCCTTGACGACCAATAAGTGTTACCTTCTCCCCTATAGCATATGCTTTTGGTAAGGCAACCATACATTGATCCATACAAATTCGTCCGACTATCGGCATTCTTTGACCATCAATTAATACTTCTTGTCCACCTAATTTACGAATTACCCCATCTGCATAGCCTACTGGTATTGTCCCTATCCACATATTTTTTGAAGCAGCAAACGTAGCCCCATAGCCAACAGAATCACCTGCTTGTAATTGCTTCACATGGACAAGCTCACTTTGAAGTGTAAATGCAGGCTGTAACTGGAAAGGCAGAATACTTTCCACATAAGGCGACGGTGATAATCCATACATTGAAATACCATATCTGACAGCATCATATTGTAAATGAGCATCTTTAACTAAAGATGCAGCCGTATTAGAGGCATGGACAAGTCTAGGCTTTTCAGGTAAAACAGATAGGCATTGCTCAAAGAATTGAGCCTGTTTATCGAAGTAGGATGTATCCTCCTCATCTGCTGTTGCAAAATGTGTGAATATCCCATCAAGTTTCATATTATTTGCAGTTTGAATTGTATGAGACAGCTCAAAAAGCTCTTGCTCAGAGCGAACACCGATTCTACCCATCCCGCTATCTACTTTTATATGTAGTCGTAAGGGGTCAGCTTCATGTACTATCAACCGAGCAGCATGCTGGACCCATTCACTTGCAAATACAGTAAGAATAATGCGCTTTTGAGCTGCAAAAGGTACAAACGAAACTGGAGACGCGCCCAAAACTAGTATGTCAGGTTCTTCAAAATGTGCTCGAATATGTAATGCTTCGTCTGGTGTTGCTACGGCAAGGATAGTTGCACCAGCTTCCAAGGCTGCTTTTGCAACAGCTACATCTCCATGACCATATGCATTGGCTTTTACTACAGCAATAATTTGAACATCTGGTTGAAGTAATCTTTTCAAATTTTGTACGTTTTGTTGGATTGCTTGTAAGTCTACAATTGCTTTTGTTGGTCTAAAATGTTGCTGTGTCATCATTAGGATACCCTCTTTATTTTTTATTAAAACATTATGTATTGCCATAATTTCGTTCCAATGCACATGTTACCGTTCATTATACTCACTTTTAATAACTACTATAATATACTATACAACTTAAAACTTTCTAAACAGTGATTAATCACTACTTAGCTTAATAAGCTACAGCTTTCAGTGATTTGAAAGCTGTAGCTGCAAAAAGTTACTTCATACTACTTATCGTCATAGAAGTAGCAACTTCTATCATTTCATCACGAGTTAATTTACTTGATGCAACAAAGAATGCAACTCCATCCTTTTCCCAACTAATAGATGTATCTGTAATTGCACCGATTGTAAAGCCTAAATCTACCGGATCACCTGGTGACGATACTGGTAACATTGCACTCTCTTTAGTAGCTGGTTGTTGCATAACTGTAAATGGCTTGTCACCCTCGAATGTTAAGATGACACGATCCATACCGTTCTCACGGATAACCTTTTCACCAGTCATCTTCGTATTTTCCCAATTAACAACAGGGTAATTTGTTTGGAACTCTTTATTTTCAATTTCAGCACCTACTGCTTCTTTACCATCTTTTTCACCTTTATCATCCTTTTCTGGAGGAGCAGCTTGTTCACCTTTTGTTTGATCTGTTTCCGTAAATTGCTCAACTGCATATTCCTTGGCAGCATGTTGAACACCTAATTTTATATTTTTAAATGTAATACGTATTTGTTCTTCCTTTACGTCATTCATTATGACTACAGAAGTTGGGAGCAATGTTTTCTTATCTACTGTAATCACTTGATGAGGCATACTATTTTTATAGCTATTTCTAGTAGCTGCTTCAAATATATATGCTTTTTCTTGCTCTTTCATGACTACATTTTTATCTTCAGCTAAATCTTCTGCCAGAGCACCTATTAAATATGCCTGACTGTTTTTCTTTGGCCAGTCACTTTGGAACTTATACATTTTGTTCAAAGTTGGTGTAACTACAAACACTCCATCTGCATTTCGTACTATCATCTGTGAAACATCTTTCCCACTTTCTACTACTTCTACTCGATAAAAGTCAGGTTTAGTATGCCAAACGGTTACATCATATTTCCTTGGCTCTCCACCCGATTTAATCTCCATCGAGGCATTTAACTCATAACCATTTGTCTCTGCCCATTTACCATTAACCTTCTTCAACACTTTTTCCTGTGAGGCTGTACCACACGCTGACAGAAGTAATATTGTACAAATTAAGACGAGCCATTTAACTATACGGTTGCCCACGCTTTCACCCTTTCTTCTTTCAAATCCACTACGACAATATATGAACCTTATTTGTCAGTTATGTCATCTGAAGAACAGGCAATATATTTATCTTCATTCAACAGAAGACTCCCACCTCTACAGATGGTGAGATGAATACGGTTTTTGGTTTCTTTTCAGTGGGTATCCAAACACCTACTGAAATAGAGGAACTCAGTCTAAGGACGCCACGTCCTGTGGCAATTTATCTGTGCGAAAGCGAAGCGACAGCAACAAATGTTTTCTGTAGCAAAAGCAAAGCGGCAGCTACAATTACGCCAAGGCGAAATTGACCTTTAATGTTCAAAATATTTACAGAAGGTAGAGCGTCTTTTTTTATGGCAGTCCGATATCCACTATTACTTACAGCAGCAATATTACTTGCGCTGCTGCGTATTGCTTAGCATGTGTGATACTGACAAACCCATTTACAAGTTTTCCTTTAAAATATAAAACAGGATTCCCAGCTTCTCCTCTTAAAATTTCAATATCATGAAGCTTGCATTGCTCGCCAATACCCGTTCCTAGAGCTTTGGAAAATGCCTCTTTTGCAGCGAATCGCCCAGCTAAAAATTCTATTCTACGAGTTTCAGAGTGTGCCTCAAATAAAACTCTTTCCTTTTCAGATAAAATCCGATCTTTAAATTTATTTGTTCGTGTCAGTGCCTTAGCAATTCGATCAATTTCCACAATGTCGAGACCAATTCCTTTAATCATTTGAACTTCTCCTTTTCCTATTGCCAAAAAGCCATGTATAATAATTGTAAATTGAGGTGGAGCCATGTTTAGTAGAACAGAAAATTTTAAGCAATATACAAAGTACTACCCTGTTGTTTCTACGTTTATAGCGATTAATTTAATTTTTTATGTATTAACTATTTTACCTGGTGTTGGGATCCTTGTATTGAATTATGGAATCCAAGTGAATTTCCTAATCCAGAACGGTGAATGGTGGCGTATTTTTTCTGCAATGTTTTTACATGCCGGCTTCTTGCACGTGCTCTTTAATATGTTTTCATTGTATATATTCGGGCCAGAGCTTGAAAAAATAGCAGGTAAGGCACGTTTTATAACAATTTATTTATTATCCGGCATTGTAGGAAACATGGCGACCTATCTACTTCTTAATGATAGTAGCTATGGCAGCCTTGGCGCAAGTGGGGCTATTTTTGGAATTTTTGGTGCTTTTGGGGCGCTTGTTTATTACACACGACGCACAATGCCTATGCTTCGCAAGCTTATTTTGCCAATCATTGTGATCAGTGTCATTATGACTTTTATACAGCCCAATGTGAATGTCTATGCGCATTTAGGTGGCTTAGTAACTGGATTCATTCTTGGACTTATCTATTTACATCCCAAAAGAATTTTAAGCTGGCGTAAACAAAAGATGGCAGGTAAATAACGGTACAAAGAGGAGAATCCTTAGAAAAACGGGATGCTCCTCTTACTTTTTATTTTATAAAACGGTAGTATTCTCGTTCGCTGACTTTAGTTTTTTCCATTCAACTGCCGTTAATCCGTAGACAACTTGATCTACATAGTGATCATGTAACCACTCAGCATCTCTCAGACGACCTTCCTCGTTAAAGCCTAGCACTTTTGGTATTGTACGGCTTCGAATATTTCCTACAGCAACTCGTACTTCAATGCGATTTAACCTTAAATAACTAAAGGCATATTCAATAAAGGCTTTCATAGAATTAGTAACTAATCCCTTACCAACAAACTCATTTCCTAACCAATAACCGATACTTGTCCATCTATGTTGCCAATTCACTTGATGATAGCCAATGACTCCTGCAAGTTTCCCCTCATAATAAATCCCTGCTTGTATGCCATTATTATTTGCATATTGGTGCATCGCATTTCTTACGAATCTTTCTGTATCCCCTACCGTTTTCACTTCATCCACGAAGAGCATCCACTCTCGCAAAGTTTCCCTAGATCGATCTGTCAACGCAAATAATTCATCAACATCGTTTAAATCCAACAATTTCAAATACGTGTTTTCGCTAATATCATATTTAAACAAAAATTCCACCCCTTTTGTTAGATATATTCTATTATATAAATTATTCTTGTTTATTTATAGCTAAAAAAAGGCTAACCATTACAATAAATTGTAAATGGTTAGCCTTCCATGAGATTAATGGTCATACCAAGATAATATAGTTTCGGCATCTTTTTGTTCTAAGCTCGGAACATTTCCAGTCATTCCAGTCATTCCAGACATTACAGTTGCTTTTATAGACATAACATTTTTTCTTTTTTGGAAGTATGTTTGAGTACTTTCAATAGATTGTATACGTTTTTTCTCCATAAAAAATGTAATACGATTAAAAACACGATATTGCATTGTAAGCTGCTTTCCATCAATCATATAACCAGCTGTTTTATGCTGCCAAATGCCCAGAAGTATCGTAAGCGGAATGAGCAGCAGTGAAAGTAAACCATAAGGATATAAGAAATAACTACATGCACCTATTATGGGGATGAGCCAAATAAAATCGATACGATAAAAGAATGGACGAGCACGTTTCGGTGAATGGATAAATTCTGGATACCAGTTCATCTCTGGAAAGAGCTGTTCTAATGTTTCCAGACAAGCCTGTTTTTTTATGAGTGGAAATAAAGTAATCTTCTTATCTTTACCGCTCTCACCATTTCCTCCAGCACTCTCAACAACTACTGTTGCAAAACCAAATAATTGACGTAATGGATTCTCTACAACACGAATTGCCTGAATTCGATTTAAAGGTAAGGTGATTCGCTTTTTCTCAAGTAACCCTTTCGTAATGATTAACTTTTCATCTTCAATTTTGACTGTGTACTCATAATAGTTAATTAATGTAATTACTACAGAAACAAGCCATGCAACGATTAAGATGAACATTACTGTTAGTGCAACTAAAAAAGCACCAATCTTTACGAAGTCAGCCAACTCATGAAATACAGTTTCATAAGGAATTATATCTGAAAACTGAGAGACTATTGCTGCAAGACCAGACAGTACGACGCCAATTCCACCCGAGGTCGTTGCCAACACTAGTAAATCACGGATTGACATATGATAAATCTGCGGAATTACTACTTCCTCTGTCATTTGAATAGGTTGTTCATCATCAATATGTTCTACTATTTGTTTTTTTGCACGACGCATTTCCAGCTCTATTGCATCAGCTGCCGGTTTACGTATTGCCGTTAACTCTGCCTCAGGCTTTCCATCCTTACTCCCTGCAGTTTCAACCTGTACTTTTACTAAACCAAATAAACGGTGAAAAATCCCCTCATTGTAATTTAAGCTTTGAATACGTTCAAATGGAATGTAGCGCTTCTTTTTAACAAACAGGCCATACTTTACGCGTAATTCGCCATCTTCAAACCAATAGACAAAAGTACGCCATCTAATAATTCCACTAACAACCGCAAGTACAGCCACCACTCCCCAAACGCCGAACAATAACAATGTTTGAAAGAAATGATTACTATTAACATTAAACGAGAAATTAAAACCATTCGTTACAAAGATAATAGCAACAGGTAAAATCATGCTTTTTAATACTTTTGCACTCGTTATAATAGCTGAAATTGGATGTAAACGATTAATTTCCTTAGACATCATCTTCCGCCACCCTTGCTAATTCCGAAATTCTTGCACGAAGTCCATCAGCTTCATCCATCACAAGCGCAGGAATCGTATGTACAGTTGCTGCTGTTGATATTGAAATATTACCTAAATCATATCTTTTTAATATTGGCCCTTGTGTTGTATCAACATGCTGTACACGCACCATTGGAATAAGTGTACGTTTAACAACAAATAAACCATGCTGTACTTCAATTTCATTCTCACGTACCTCATAACGCCAGCGTTCCCATCTTATTTTCGGAAATAGATAAACTGAAAAAATAATACTAAGTAAGACCACTGCAGCTGCGATGAAATAAATAAATGATGGCCACTCAAAATAATACGTGCAAAAAGAAACAATTACTGCCGCAATCAATAGCAATATTGTTTGAAATACACCATATAAACGCCACACGGTTAACCCTTTTCGGGAAATTTTATGAATTGGCTCTGCTCTCAAAGTTTCTCCCTCTCTTTCTTTAATTACGTATACGAGATTAAAGCTGCTTTTGTTTCAATATATACGAAAAAAAACCTTACAGCCACTTTGACTGTAAGGTTTATGATAAAATTTAATCTTCGTGACGTCGTGGTGCACGAGAACGTCCTTGTCCACCTTCACGACGAGCACCACCTTCACGGCGCCCGCCGCCATCTCTACGATTTCCGCCGCCACGGCGATCTCCGCTACGTCCGCCGTCTCGACGTCCGTTAAAGCTACGGTTATTACGTCCACGATCTCCGCCACGATTGTTAGAACTAGAAGAACGTTCACGACGCATTGGTAATGGTCGCTCTTCAGTAATAGTTACTGGTGTATCATCTGGCTCTTTTGTTAATGTACGAAGAGCAGCAGCAACTACATCAAGCGCATCATGGTTTTCAAGTAATTCTGCAGCAAATGTACGATAATCACCTAGATTGTTATTAGCGATAAGACCTTCTAGA
Source organism: Lysinibacillus sp. FW301-JW8 (assembly GCF_058788755.1). Lineage (NCBI taxonomy): Bacteria > Bacillati > Bacillota > Bacilli > Caryophanales > Bacillaceae > Lysinibacillus > Lysinibacillus sp. FW301-JW8. The sequence goes on along the minus strand of NZ_JBYTBB010000050.1, from coordinate 26,433 downwards.
GTCTCTACAGCTAGACGTTGTTGACCTTCAAGAGCTTCATCAGAAGTTGGTGGACGAAGTGGTGTCATACGTTTTTTCGTTGTTTCCTCTACAATACGTAAATAACCCATTTCACGTGGTGTTACAAATGTCACTGCAAGACCTGATTTACCTGCGCGACCTGTACGACCAATACGGTGAACATATGACTCAGGATCTTGAGGAATATCAAAATTATAAACATGTGTCACACCAGAAATATCAAGTCCACGAGCAGCTACATCTGTCGCAACAAGAATATCAATTTTATTTTCTTTAAATTGGCGTAATACCGAAATACGTTTTGCTTGGCTTAAATCACCATGAATACCTTCTGCAAGATAGCCACGGATTGATAATGCTTGTGCAAGCTCATCCACGCGACGTTTTGTACGTCCAAAGATAATAGCAAGTTCTGGTTGGTGAACGTTTAATAAACGAGATAAAACGTCGAACTTTTCACGTTCTGCAGACTTCACAAAATATTGATCAATATTATCAACTGTTAATTCTTTGGCTTTAATTTTTACGATTTCTGGATCACGCATGAATGTTTCAGCAATTTTGCGAATAGCTGGTGGCATTGTTGCTGAGAACAGTAATGTTTGACGCTCAGTAGGCACGTTTTCTAAGATTGAATTAATATCATCGATAAAGCCCATGTTTAACATTTCATCTGCTTCATCCAGTACTAATGTTTGTACATCTTCTAATTTTAACGTACGACGATTAATATGATCAATAATACGTCCTGGCGTACCAACAATGATTTGAGGTCTATTTTTCAGTGCACGAATTTGACGGCCAATTTCTTGCCCACCGTAAACTGATAATAATTTTACACGTTTATCATAACCAATTTTATAAAGCTCTTCTGATACTTGAATCGCTAATTCACGAGTTGGAGCAATTACTAATGCTTGGATATTTGGATTTTTTGGGTCAATTTTTTCGATAAGTGGAATCCCGAAAGCGGCTGTTTTACCAGTACCTGTTTGCGCTTGACCTAATACGTCGCGACCTTCAATAGCAAAACGAATAGTACCTTCTTGTATTGGTGTTGCTTCTTCAAACCCCATACGCTTTACAGAGCGTAATGTCGATTCACTAATATTTAATTCTGAAAAATTTGTCAAACTTCTCATTCTCCTTTTTTTGCTTTTAAGTTGACAAATGGTTACATTTTCAGATGAAGTTGTCGGCAAATTCGAGCCTGTTATGTGGAACGTTTCCGTTACTTAAAAATTTCCTCTATATAATGTTCATATAGAGCTCTCTTATATGAAAAGGAAAGCCCGGTCTTTACCGAGCGGTTCGATTCTGTCGTAATAATCACTTTAGAATAAAACCGTTGTGTTCAAAAAAAAGTACTCTTCAACCAAATATGAAGAGTCTTCGCACAAAATGTATCCATTGCTTACACTAGTCTAACATGGCTTTAAATCGTATGCAACGATAACGCATGAGTCGTAATAATCTGACTATTTCATTTCCCCTTTAAAAACGTCAAAACTTGAGAAAACCACTTAGCACAATCCTTGTCGAAACATATATGGTGCTTCCCACTATCAGAAAAATACAAAGTTTTATCGTTTGAGATTAGTTCATCATATAAGAGTTGAGCTGTGTGATAAGGCACTATACCATCTAATTTTCCTTGAACAATATAAACAGGAATTTCAATATCTTTATAGTATGGCTCGACCATTCGTACAAGCTTCATAAATTCTATTGTTGAAGATAGAGGTACATTGTTAAACTTATGTCGATATCGCATATACAGCTCATTATTAGATAGATTGCGTTGATACGCCTCTGTGGCAAGCATTTTAAAATCCTTGACCAATTGCTTTGGACTTACATATTTGGCAGCCGCGCTTAGTAATACAAGCTTTTTCACCTTATAGCGCTTAGCCAGATATAGCGCTATAATACCGCCCATTGAAAAACCAACCACTAGAACCTCATCTACTTTCTTAGCCAGTGCACGAAAGGCGAGTTCAGCATCCATTAACCAATGCTTAGCAGTAAAGCCTCTCATCTGTAATTCCTCACCGTGTCCTGATAAAGTAGGCTTTTCAATGAGCCAATCTGTATGAGCTCGTAAATAGGAAGTAAAAGGCTCTACCTCATATGGACCTCCTGAAAATCCATGTATACATAACACACCTACTGACATTACTTTCACCTCTATCAATTTCGCCTTGGCGTAATTGTTGCTGTCGCTATGCTTTCGATACAAAAAACATTTGTTGCTGCCGCTTCGCTTTCGCTACAGAAAACATTTGTTGCTGCCGCTTCGCTTTCGCTACAGAAAATATTTGTTGCTGCTGCTTCGCTTTCGCTACAGAAAATATTTGCTGAATGAAGATAAATGCATTGAAGCTTATAGAATGAAGAAATCGGTGAGAGTGTTGTCTCACCGATTCGTTGTATCATTTATCACGTAAAAGCATTTAAAATTGTTTCTAATTTCATCCCTCGAGAACCTTTTAATAAAACAATAGACTCTTTATTAGCTTGCTGTAGCTTTTCAATAATTGGAACGTAATCATCCTTAACATGTAATAAATGCTCCGCATCAAAATGATCTTTTAAAATATCATATAAATAAACCATGCGTGGACCAAACAAGCAAATATAGGAAATTTCCTGTGCATGAATATCCTCTGATAAATTCTCATGAAAGAACTTTTCATTTGGCCCAAGTTCAAGCATATCACCTAACACAAGCCATTTTTCTGAACGGATTGTTGAAGATGCGATAAATTGGATAGCAGCCTTTACAGATGTCGGAGCAGCATTATAGGCATCATTTATAAACAATGCGCCATTTGTTCCGTTAATTTGCTGCATACGCATATCTGTGAGAGTCACTTGTTTTAAGGATGCACGAATTTGGTCATCGTTTAAACCTAATTTTTGAGAAATTAACATGGCTGCTAGTGTGTTTTTCACCTGATGCTTCCCAAGAACTGAAATAAAGAAGTTACCCTCAATCACTCCATGTGCTGTAAAGCTACTGCCATCCGTAGTTGTCTCGATATTCTCAGCATACAAAAGGTTTTCAGGAGTTAAGCCAAAGGCCATTGCATGAAGATTTTGCTCGTTTGCTACTAATTCTTTAAGCAACGGTTCATCTCCATCATAAAATAGTACGCCATTTTCTGACATCCCTTGAACGATTTCAAATTTTGCTTTTGCGATCCCCGAACGTGAACCCAAATCTTGCATATGAGCTTCTCCAATGTTTGTAATCACTGTTATATGCGGTCTAGCGAGCTTCGTTAAAAATTCAATTTCCCCAAAGCCGCTCATTCCCATTTCCAGCACAGCAACATCTGTATCTTCATCAAGCTGTAAAATTGTAATCGGAAGACCAAGCTGGTTATTAAAATTCCCAATGGTTTTTTGTACTTTAAAAAACGGTACAAGTATTCCAGCTAAAATATCTTTCGTTGACGTTTTACCATTTGAACCAGTAATCCCAATAAATTTCGCCTTATGCTCACTTCTATAGGCATGTGCCATTTGCTGTAATGCTATTTCTGGGTCATCTACAAATAATAATGGTACATCTTGTGGTGGATTTGGTTCATCCTTTTGCCACAGGGAAGCGCCTGCTCCTTTTTCAAATGCCTGCTTAACAAATTTATGACCATTAGTCTGTTCGCCTCGAAATGGTACGAATAAATCTCCTTGCTGAATCGTTCGTGTATCAATCGAAATACCTGATACTTCTGTATCACCAAAAGCTGGTACCTCATCATTTAACCATGCAGCTAATTGTTTTAATGTTTTTTTCACAATAATCCCACTCAGTCTTTTTTATAGTGAAGCTGTTGTTTTTCTTCATAACGTTCGATGGCTAGTGTAATCAGACGATCAATAAGCACTGGATAGCTTACATTTGTATGCTGCCAAAGCAGCGGATACATGCTGACAGGCGTAAAACCAGGCATTGTATTTACTTCATTCATATAAATGTTGTTCTCGGCTGTCACAAAGAAATCTGCACGAACTAATCCGCTTCCATCTATTGCTTTAAATGCTCGCTTTGCTAGCTCCTGTAAGCTTGTTACTGTTTCAGCAGATAGCTTTGCTGGAATAATAAGAGCTGTTGAGCCATCTTTATATTTTGAATCGTAATCATAAAACTCAGTGACTGGTTTAATTTCTCCAGGTACAGAAACTTCAGGGAAATCGTTTCCAAGTACTGCTAGCTCAATTTCGCGGGCTACAACCCCTTGCTCAACGACAATTTTACGGTCATATTGTAGTGCTATGTCGATTGCAGTCACTAATTCTTCACGATTAGTCGCTTTGCTAATCCCGACGCTTGAACCCAAGTTTGCAGGTTTTACAAACATCGGCCATTTCAATTGTTCTTCACAACGAGCTAAAATCGTTTGCTTTTCGTTCACCCATTCGCTGCGAATAAAGTACGTATATGGCACTTGTGGTAAGCCAGCAATCTCAAATAACTGTTTCATGATTACTTTATCCATGCCTGCTGATGATGCTAATACACCATTACCAACATACGGTAAATTAAGAACCTCAAGTAACCCCTGGACAGTGCCATCCTCCCCATTTGTTCCATGTAACAACGGAAAAATAACATCAAACTGTGTAGCTTTCCCATTTTTATCGATTAAGAAATCCGTAATATTATTTTCTAGAATTGTGGCTTCGTCACCAAATTGTAATTCTTCAATTGTACTTGCGAGTTTTTCTAGACGCTCACCTCGACGCCATTCTCCCTCAGGTGTAATGAAAATCGGATATACCTCATACTCCTCGAAATTCAAAGCTCCAGTGACTGCACGTGCCGTTGATAATGACACCTCATGCTCTGCTGACTTTCCGCCGTATAATAAACCGATTCTTTTTTTCATTTTTGTGCCCTCCACATACTTCTTGAGTATTATTAGTTTATCATGAAACGTCTTGACAAATGACATAAAAATCTCACCGTATTTTTGACGGTGAGATTTAAGTGTATATTCATTCTACGTGTAGAAAGAATCGCTAAATAATATAAATCAATTCATCGTGCTCATTTTTCAAAATCGTGTTTAAATCATCCCACACTTCATCTGGGAATGAATATTCCGATAGGTTGCGAATTTCAATACCATAGGCTAGTTTTGGTTTTTCAATTCTATACAGTGACAATAGTGCTCCATCTTTAGCAAAAGACCGATAGGCACGTAGAAATTCAGGTGAAATAGAAGGAATACTCGGTTTCACTTTCCTTCGCCAAAAACCTGAGCTTCGTTCTTTTTCTCGAATTAAACTGTTAAATACATTAGCCATGAGTAAATCCGAATCACTTAAATGACGAAAATAAATTTTAGTCATTTTCTCTAAGTCTGAGGAGTAGTAGACAAATCTATTTTGTAATTTATTAAAAAAAGGCGAAGTAATTGGCTCCTTTTTATGACTTATGTACAGCAATTCCCCCTGCTCCATCGGCGTTAATTGGTCTAGCCTCTTTTCATCCATAAAATCTACCCAGCATAATTCCTTAGACTCCGCAGCTTTTTTTACAAACTGAGGTACTTCTTCGTCTGGTATAAAATCAAACTGTGTATGCATATTAAATGAACCGTCTTCATATGAATGTTTTAATAACAGTAAGTGATGCAGTGGTTCAAGAGCAGCCACAAATTGCGAGAATTTTAGACCGCTAAAAATGACAAATTTATCGACATCATTCATATGAACATAAACATGGTACATAAAATCCTCAGCTGACTTCAATTTTTTAGCCACAATCATCACCCCATTCTTCACTACATTATAAGACTAATCGTGAATTTTTTGAAACATTTTATGTTAAATATCGTCTTAACAATATTCACAGGCGTAAAAGTGTTTTTTACGTTATAATGTGAATGTTAAACATGCTATTGCATGGATGTTCAACTACTCTTATATAGTAAATGGCATAAACCCAATTTTACTCATAAAGAGATACTATTTTAATAGGTGGCTTGTATGGAAAATAAACGAAATTTCGCGAATCGTTTTGATTGGACACTCGCTTTTATACTTTTTACCTTCCTGGTCATTAGTTTGCTAGCCATTGCATCGGCACAAACATCCGGGCAGTATGGCATCAACTATGTTCCTAAACAGCTTCAATGGTACATAATTGGTGCAGTAATTATTGGTATAGTTATGTTTTTTGAGCCTGATCAATATAAAAAAATGTCATGGTATATGTATGGTGCAGGTATCGCTCTGTTAGTACTTCTTATTTTCATGCCTGAAGGTAAAGGACAAATAGGAGAGCCTGTGAACGGTGCAAAAAGCTGGTATCATACACCAATGGGGAATATGCAGCCCTCTGAATTTATGAAAACTTTTTACATTTTAGCACTTGCCCGTCTTATTAGTAAGCATCATGAGTTTCATTCATTACGATCTTTAAAAACTGATTTTATATTATTAGTTAAAATCGCTGCTACATTAATAGTTCCTTTAGCACTGATTATGCAGCAGCCTGACCTTGGTTCAGCCCTTGTGTTCTTTGCCATTACAGCTGCGATAATTATCGTAGCAGGTATATCCTGGAAAATAATTTTACCAACCCTTTTTGGTGGAGCTATCGCTGGTGGTACACTTTTATGGATGGCGCTCTATATGCAGGATTTTTTAGAGAAAACATTTGGCTTTAAGACTTATCAATTTGCTCGAATTTATTCGTGGTTAGATCCCTATTCATATTCTTCAAGTGATGGCTATCATTTAATTACTTCCCTCAACGCCATTGGCTCTGGAGAAATTTTTGGTAAAGGTTTCAGAGGACGTGAGGTTTACGTTGCTGAAAACCATACCGATTTCATATTCACCGTTATTGGCGAAGAATGGGGCTTTGTTGGTGCTAGTATTGTAATCTGTATTTTCTTCTTATTAATTTATCATTTAACAAAAACGACATTACTATTAAAAGATCCTTTTTCAACCTATGTATGTGCTGGTATTATTGCCATGATTACGTTCCACGTATTTGAAAACATTGGCATGACAATTCAGCTATTACCAATAACAGGTATTCCTTTACCGTTTATTAGCTATGGAGGCAGTTCATTAATGGGGAACGCCCTCGCTATCGGTCTTGTCTTTAGTATGCGCTTCCACTATCGTACCTACATGTTTACTACTCATGATGACGATGATTGATTGAGCTTATATTAGATAATGAAAATGGATAGTCTCCGTTACAAAGAGACTACCCATTTTCATTTGTACGAGTTAAGCTTGAACCTGCGGTGTTTGCGTTGGTGGTGTGAGCACTTTTAAAAGTTCAAGTCGAGACTTTGTTACAGTGGCTGTTACACCCAACTTAGATAAATTCGAAACAATTTTTTTCAAATCTACTTCTTTTTTCATACATTCCACCTCAATCTTTCCTCGAATTAATATAACGTTTTATTTTCAAAAAAGTTTCATTTTTCTTTCTACGTGTATGATGTCCGACGAGTATATCACTTCTTATCATACCACTTAACTCATCTTTAAAATTTTTCATTTTTGTTACAATGTAAATTTTTCCTTCACTACACTAATACCACCAAATTCAGAAAAATAAAACTTACATTATATACCCTATAGAAGTATACCCCGAATTTAAATTCCTATACCATATGACAATCAAAATAAAAGCATGTAATTAACTTTAAGCTCATGTTATTTTAAACGCATAAGCTCCCCTGTTAACCATTTGCATTTTTCACAGTAAATAAATTCAATTAATTTTCTACATTTTTTGAGAGAAAAAGATTTTTACTGTGTTCTTCTAATGTTCTATCTTCCGTTTTCTTGTAATAACAAGTTCAAGAGAGGTAGAATATACATACTGAAATATTGTATGAAAGCAGGGAACTGTATGAAAAAGGCAATTTTATTATTAATGTCTGTTCAATTTCTCGTATATCTAGGATTTGGGATTATAATTCCTGTCTTACCAGAGGTTATTGTTCAGCACAATTGGGATGATCTACATGTGGGCGGCTTGCTAACTGTGTACTCTCTTGCGAGTTTCTTCACTGCACCACTTTGGGGTATGCTATCTGATAAGGTAGGACGCAAACAGCTTATTTTAATGGGCCTAGTTGGTTTTAGTTTAAGCTTTGTTATTTTCTCTTTATTTATAGATAATCTAGCAATTTTATACGTCTCACGTGTTGTGGGTGGTTTATTCTCAGGCGCACTATACACAGCAGTAACAGGCTTCGTTGGTGATATGTCGAGTGAGGAAGACCGCAATAAATATATGGGTCTAATGGGCATGTCCATCGGGCTTGGTTTTATTTTTGGTCCAGCAATCGGGGGTATGCTAGGTCATTATAGTCTACAATTACCCTTTATTAGTTCAGCACTATTAATTGCACTATTATTTATTTATGCAAGTTTCGTTTTAAAAGAACCTGAAAAACGAAAAGATACAAATAAACGTGCTATTGTGCCAAAAGGTGCTGGTAAAATGCTGCAATATCGAGTGCGTTATTTGTTTATGTTCTCCTTTTTAGTGACTTTTATGCTAGCAGGAGTAGAGGCAACATTCCAGCTGTTTCAAATTGATCGCATTCAAATTTCCCCATTACAAATTGGTTATTTATTTATGTTTAGTGGTTTTGTAGATGCGGCCATTCAAGGCGGGGTTGTAAGAAGGATTAAAGATGGACATGAGACAGCCTGGTTAATAGGTGCTCAAATCATAACAGCTATTGGTATGCTTTTATTCACTTTAACTGCTAACTTATTTATAGCTGGTCTTGCTCTCTGTGTCTTTACTGCGGGCAATGCACTTGCAAGAACTTGTGTTGTATCACTGTCATCTAAAGAATCTGGGGGCCAATATGGGACAGCTGCTGGTCTTTCCTATTCCATGGATAATTTAGGGCGCATTCTAGGTCCATTATTTTTCACTTGGTTATTTACAGTCCAGTCGAGCCTTGGATATTATACTTCAGCGGCAATAGCTGTTGTTTCGATAAGTATCATATTTATCTATAAAGCCTCAAATAAATCTTTACGACTTGAATAAATTGTTCAAAAAAAGCCGTAACTTAATAGGTAACCTAAAATATTTTGCCAAAGCGCAGGGAATTTAAAAATATACTATTTACTATTAAGATTATGGTACTAAATCTATAAGCACATAGAATCTCTAAATATAAAGAACTAATTAAGAAATAATTTATTGCTTAAGAGGAAAAACGGAGGGCTCTGCATGATGAATAAAACAACAAATCTCTTACTTCCAAAAGAGCTAGAATTGCTTCGTTTCGAAATTGAAAACACAGTGCTTTCATCAATGATTATTACACCTTACAAGCGTTCAACCACCATAACAGAAAGTAAATTTGCTGGTGTGCCATATTTACCATATTACCAGACATATCCTAAAGATATAACAGGTGAGCCAATGCGGCTATTAGCGCAAATTAACTTTGCGGAGATGCCGCCACTAAAGGATTTTCCAACTCAAGGTATTCTTCAATTTTATATTTCATCTAATATTTTTGTGAATGCGGATCATTACCATGAAGATATTTTTCAGCAGTTTTATAAAATTAGATTTTATCCTGCCATAAATTCTAAAGTGGCATTTCCCACACAGGAATTTATAACATATTCTGATGATTGGTTCCCTATTCATCAAGAATTAGCATTACAATTCCACCCAACTCAGGAACCTGTATCGGCTTTAGATTACCGTGCTGTATGTTATTTGCCTCATTTAATACCTTCACAGGTGGATATGGATTTACAGGAGATTTATCTTCAACATTTTTTAGGGGCCGGTGCTAAAATTGGTGGCTATGCCTATTTTTTAGAGGATGACATCCGTCATGAATCAAAGCTCCTTCAGCGCTATGATGTCTTGTTACTCCAAATTGACTCTAACGATGAACTCGGTATTATGTGGGCAGATAGCGGTGTAGGAAAATTTTTTATCAATCATGAAAAGCTACTTCAAAAAGATTTTTCTGATATTTTATTTCAATGGGAGCATTACTAATCACTTTTCGGATTACTTCGTTCCATATTACGGGGTAATCCTTTTCTATGCTTATGGTTAAATTTCTTCTCTTCTTTCCACCAATGAAGTAAGCTATACTAAGATATATTGTGAAATATAGTAAAGGCAGGTGCAGGAATGAGCATTTTTACAGATGTGGAATATCTAGTACCTTTAATTATGTTTGTAAACATTTTAGCAGCGTTGACGATTATTTTTTTAGAACGTAAAGATGCTACTTCTACATGGGCATGGATTCTCGTACTATTTTTCCTTCCATTAGCTGGATTTATTTTATACCTACTATTTGGCCGACAGCTAAGAAAAAAGCATTTATTCCGTTGGGAAGGACGTAAGGATATAGGGATCGACAATCTCATTAGCTATCAAACGGATGCCATCCGAGATGATACATTTGAGTTTCGTATAGAGAATGCGGAAAATTATAAAGAAATGATCTATATGCATCTGAAAACAAACAATGCTGTGTTAACACAGGATAACTCCATTAAAATTTTTGATGATGGTGCCGATAAATTTGAACAGCTACTAAATGATATTGAAGTAGCTAAGGACCACATCCACATTCAATATTATATTTTTCGTTTGGATGACTTAGGTACACGTATTGTGGATAAGTTGATAAAAAAAGCAAAACAAGGTGTAAAGGTTCGTCTCTTATATGATGAAATGGGCTCACGAAGTGTTAAGAGGCGTCATTTCAAAGAACTGATTAATGCTGGTGGCGAGGTAGAAGTTTTTTTCCCATCCATCTTCCCCCTTCTAAACCCTCGTTTAAACTTTAGAAATCACCGAAAAATCGCTGTTATTGATGGACGTATTGGTTTTATTGGTGGCTTTAATGTAGGTGATGAGTATTTAGGTCTACAAAAGAAGTTTGGCTATTGGAGAGATACACATTTACGTATTGAAGGTAGCGCTGTACACCCCCTTCAAACACGCTTTTTATTAGACTGGAATCAGGCTTGTGCACAGCAAAAAATGGGATATTCAGATAGGTACTTTCCGGCTATCCCCAAAAAGGGCAATGTAGGTCTGCAAATCGTTTCAAGTGGACCGGATTCTGACTGGGAACAGATTAAAATTGGTTATTTAAAGCTCATTAATATGGCTCAAAAATACATTTATATTCAAACACCATATTTTATTCCTGATGTTAGCTTTTTAGATGCTATTAAAATTGCTACATTATCAGGTATTGATGTACGTATTATGATTCCAAATAAGCCTGACCATATGTTTGTTTATTGGGCTACCTATTCATATGTTGGTCAATTATTGCGTGCAGGGGCAAAAGTATATATTTACGAAAAGGGCTTTATCCATGCGAAAGCCATAATAATCGATGATGAAGCCTCTACTGTTGGAACTGCCAATATCGATGTTCGAAGCTTCAGTTTAAACTTTGAAGTAAATGCCTTCATTTATGATTCAACTATTTCTCATCAGCTTGCTGAGCTATTTGAAAAAGATATTTTTGATTGTACCGAATTAACATGGGAAATGTATCAGAATCGTTCCAATTTGATTAAATTTAAAGAATCCATTTCTCGCTTACTAACGCCTATATTGTAGAACAAAAAGGAAGAGGAGCTAGCCCATAACCTATGGAGTAGCTGCCCTTCCTTTATTTTACGCCTAAATATTCTTCTAAAGTTATACTTTTCTTCTTAATTTCTTTTGCAATATCTATACCTACATAACGAAAATGCCATGATTCATACATATACCCTGTAATATCTTCCTTGTTTTTTGGGAATCGTAATATGAATCCGTAGTCCTGCGCATTTGTCAACAACCATTGTCCTGCAGGTGTTTCTCCAAACTCCTCAGTAAGCCATAGATTTTCTTTGCCACGCTCACCAATATCAAAGGCTAAACCTGTTTGATGCTCTGAGTAACCTGGTCGCGCACTGTAACGGTCGGCTGCTGCCTGTCCATCACGATTCACATAATTATTATATAATGTTGTTTGATAATCAAAGGAGCGATAACCACTAAATGCCACAAAATCAAAACCTTGTTTTTTAGCAGTAGCTAACATTTTATCTAATTCTTGACGTGCTTCCTTATTTTCTCCTGGCGCAAAGGTAGATGGGAGTGGATATATTTTATTCGCTAGTAAAATACCATTAATATACGTAGGTTCAGTGGGTAATGTTTGGTTTGGTAAATATCCATTTTCGTCGGGATGTTGCTCTGGTTCCACAGGCTTTTCAGTTGCTTTTTTCGGCTCTTCTGTTGTCACTGAATCATTTTTAGTTGGTTCGGTTGTTATTGATTGCTTCTCTGCTTCATTACTTACTTGCTTATTTTTATAGTTATAAACTACGAAAATAGAAACAATTAGTGCTACTGAAATGAAAGCACCAATAATGAGTAATAGACGATTTTTTTTCACTATTTTTACCCCTTTTATAATTTTTCAAGTACTAAGTGGTTAAGATTCCCCGTATTTATTCACATGAGAAAATGCCTTTATGCTAGTACTGAACATTTACCTCTTGCAGGTACATCAGAAATGATTGTTATTGTGCCTTCTAATATTCAACCTTATTGGTATAGTCTCATTTTAGCACTGTTCACAATTTAGGGTGTAAGTTTTCACTATAGATTTAAATTAATTTATTTGTCAGTGAGAATAATAATTATTACAATTATAGATGCAATGAAGAAAAAAATGGCCATATACTTCATCCATTTTGCTTCCTTCACATAGCCCTGTTCCTTAAAGCTTTTAGCTCTGAAACCATTTGATAAAGCAAACATAATCGTCATTGCCAGTACTGCAAAGTTAAAATTCCCCATAATGATAAATACTATAGCCGCAATACTAAAAAGCGCCACTAAAATAGATGATAGCCATTTTATGTTCATCCTGTTGTCCTCCTAAAAAAATCGAGGCTACTAAAGCGCCTCGACGTAGATTAATTTATGAATTTGCTTTTTCCGGATGTTCCGAATAATACTTTCGACCAATATAGGTTTGAATAATCAGTAAAGCACCACTGACAGACCAATATAGTGGTAGGGCAGCCATAGATGACATCGAGATAAAGACAATCATAATCGGTGAAATATAAATAAACATTTTCATTTGTGCTTTTTGTTGCTCTGGGACAGTCCATAATGACACACGTGCCTGAACTAAATACACAATACCCGCAACAATCGTCATAACAATATCAGGTGATCCTAAGCTAAACCATAAAAACTCATGTGATTTTACATCTGATGAATATAAAATTGAGAAATAAAGACCCATGATAATAGGCATTTGAATCAACATTGGTAAACAACCCATATTTAATGGATTGATGCCATGCTTTTGATATAGTGCCATCATTTCTTGCTGGTGTTGCATTTGCTCTTCTTTCGTCTTTGCTTCCTTCATTTTCTTCTGAACAGCTTCCATTTCAGGTTTAAACGCATCCATTTTCGTTTTCATTAATTGCTGCTGACGATAATTTTTTAACATAATCGGCATTAAAACTAAACGAATCAGAACTGTAATTGCAATAATTGCTAGACCATAGCTACCTGAAAAAATAGTATTTCCGAAAAACTCCAATAAAAACTCCATAGGCTTCACAAAAATACTATAGAAAAAACCTTCTTTGTTTTGCACAGCTTGACAGCCACTAAGAACAAAAACGACAAGCCCAAGCATTGAAAATAGCTTCAAATTTTTCATTTTTCCACCTACTATTATTTATCAACTAAAGTGAAGTATACATTATAGGGTCTATTTTTATCAAATAGCAAGGTGCTACTAATTACCTCTTATTTTGCAAGAGCATAAAAAAGATGCGAGCTTTAGCATCGCTAACATGTCCGCATCCTATTCATTCATACCTTATATATTGTCATGTCATTAAATATTTTGAAGCTCAGTCTCCGCCATTTCAAAACGATAAAACTCATGATGTAGCTCATCACGGAAATGCTTGGGAGTAACCCCAGTGTATTTTTTGAAAATACGAGTAAAGTAACTTTGGTTACAGAAATGGAATTGATCTGAAATAGAAGTAATACTTTTATTTGTATGACGTAGATAATATTGCGATTCTTCTACACGACGAACATTTAAATATTCAACCAGTGTAATACCAACATGTTCTCTAAAAATACGCGATAAGTGACTAGTACTGATATGGAAGTTATTTGCGATGCTTTCAACTGTTAGGTCATTTTCTAATTCATCATTTATATACATAATCACTTTGTTAACTGTCTGGTGACGGAAAGTCGGTTGTTTGCGATCTGCGATAAAATAGACAAAGAAATCAATTAAATCATCAGCAAATTGTAAAAATTCCGCGTCTTTCATCTGATTTTCAATCATATCATTACAAGCAATGTTAAAAGCAAAGGCTTTTTTCGAAGGTACTTGATTGTCTAGCAATTTACGTGCAACAATTGACGACAGCACAGAAAAATAACTTCGAACCATTTTAATGACTTGCTTGCCAAAACGTATTGAGAGAATATCAATTAACTCATGCAAAGATTTCTTAGCCTTTGCAGATTCTAAATGGTAAATTTCAAATATTAATTTCGACTCAATATTAAAAAATTCTTCTACACCGATGTATTGATTAATATTATCGATTTCCTGGAAGTATCTTTTTGATATCGTTTCTGACATAGAATGTTGATGTAGTTGCATAATCTTCCCCATCTTTCCTCAGATTGCACGAATTACTTTTACAAAATCAGACATCAAATTACATATTTAGAATAAGAAAATAGTATTTCTTTATTTATTATATGAATTGAGTCCTATTTCACAAATTTATATTGAATACAACTTAAAAATAACCCAACTAAAACACCAGTTTTAAAAAAAATAGACTATACAGTGAATTTTACCATATTCTGCGATTTCCTTTCAACCACATTTTACGCTCCACTCTAGTTCTAATTTATCATATACTCACAGTAGAAACCTCGTAAACTTATTTTGCACAATTAAATTTTACCATATACATATTAAAAAAAATTAGTAATTAATTAAATTTTGTGACAAATTGTGCTAGGTATTTTGCACGTTTTTTTTTCAACAATCGACATATCTCTTTTTTATTCCGAAATCTTCTCTATATAATTTATATGAATATGTAGTAAAATAGATGATAATACTATTTTTAAAAGCTAAGATGAGGTGTTAATAGTGGATCCAAAACAAATAGAAGAGATTATGGAGATTATTAAGGAGTTCTTCCCCGAGAATACTTCAATCGCAATTTCCGACACGAACGAATACTTGTACTACCAGCCAAGCAAGAAAGTTGATTTAAAAATTAAGCCGGGCGATCCAATTAAAGAAGGCTCAGCAGCTCATAAAGCATTAAGCTATGGGCAAAAAATTAGCTCTTACATTGAGCCAGATGTATTTGGCGTAGCCTACTACGGTATGAGTATTCCTCTTATGGAGGAAGGCGAAACGAAGGGGGCCATTACTGCTATATTCCCACAAAAACCATCAGCATTTTTAACGAATTACATCACAATCAAAATTGATGATTGCTGGTACCCGATTAAACATGATCAAGTTATTTATCTTGAAACACAGCTCCGAAAAACATTTGTTAAAACAATGAGTCGTGAGGGCTACCACCGCTTAAACCTAAGTGATTTAGAGTTATTTTTAGCACCTGATTCATTCATTCGTTGTCACCGCTCTTACATTGTTAATATTGACTACATCGATGAAATTCAACCAGACTCACATTCAACGTTTTTATTAATCATGAAAGATGGTACTCGTATTCCAGTAAGTCAACGCTATGCAAGTTACTTCCGTCGTTCTTTAGGTTTCTAATTATTAAAAAGTACAGCGAGCATCTTATTTTCAGCCCGCTGTACTTTTTTATCTTCATTCAGCAAATGTTTTCTGTAGCGAAAGCGAAGCGGCAGCTACAAATGTTTTTTGTATCGAAAGCAAAGCGGCAGCTATAATTACGCCAAGGCGAAATTGATTTAGTTTTTGTACTTGTAAATAATATTTTCTCTAAAATTATATAGCTCTACATTAAAACGTTTTCTCTGTCGAAAATTCACAATTATGCTCGATTTTCCTATTTTTTCTTATTTTAATGCTTATCCTAAAGTTTTTGTGACAAATTGGTGATAGTATTATTCAAATGGTTGGAGTTATACTACAACTAAATAAACAGAAAATTCTTACACGTTTTTTCTAGTTTTGTAATCGGTTTCCATCAAAACTTTTTAGGGGAGGATTTTTTTAATGGATGCAAATGTTCAAAAACGCCTAGGTATAAAAGAACTAGAAAGTAAAATTGTTACTGCTGATGAAGCTGCAGCACTTATCTCTGACGGTGATGTAGTTGGTATGAGTGGATTCACTCGTGCTGGGGACGCAAAAGTTGTTCCAATGGCATTAGTAGAGCGCGCTAAAAATGAAAATTTCAAAATCGATGTTTATACAGGGGCATCTTTAGGTCCAGAAGTAGATAAATACTTAGCTGAAGCTGGTGTTATCCGTAAACGTGGACCATTCCAAGGAGACGCTGGTATTCGTAATTTAATTAACTCTGGAGCTATCCAATATGTAGATGCTCACCTTTCCCATAACGCTGAATTAGTTCGCCAAGGAATTATTGGACCAATTAAATATTTAATTCTTGAAGCGGTTGCTATTACAAAAGATGGATTCATTATCCCAACAAACTCAGTGGGTAACTCTCCAATCTTTGCAGAATACGCTGAAAATATTATTATTGAATTAAATATTTCACACCCTGAAGCTTTAATCGGTATCCATGATATTTATGTACCAGCTGAGCAAGGTAAACGTGAAGCAATCCCAATGACTGATGCAATGCAACGTATTGGTGAGGTTGGTATCAAAGTTGATCCAGCTAAGATTAAAGCAATTGTTATTTCAGAAGAGCCTGATGCGCCTTCATTAATCGTTCCACCGGATGAAGAAACACAAACAATGGCAAATATTTTATTAGATTTCTTCCGCGATGAAATTAAAGCTGGTCGTCTAACGAAACAATTAATGCCATTACAATCAGGTGTAGGTTCTGTAGCAAACGCTGTTTTAGATGGCTTCGCTGATTCAGAATTCGAAGATTTAGTCGTTGCATCTGAAGTACTTCAAGATGCAGTATTTAACTTAATCGATGCTGGTAAAGTTAAGTTTGCAGCGGCAACATCTATTACACTTACTGAAGAATTACAGAAAAAAGTATATGGTAATTTAGAGAAATATGCTGATAAAATTTGCTTACGCCCACAAGAAATTTCTAACCACCCAGAGCTTATCCGTCGTTTGGGTCTAATCTCAATCAACACTGCTCTTGAGTTAGATATCTATGGTAACGTAAACTCAACTCACGTTTCAGGTACTCGTATGATGAACGGTATCGGTGGTTCAGGTGACTTTGCCCGTAACGCACGTTTAGGTATTTTCGTTACAAAATCCTATGCAAAAGGCGGCGCAATTTCTTCAATCGTACCAATGGTTTCTCACGTAGACCATACTGAGCATGATGTTGATGTAATTATCACTGAGCAAGGTATTGCTGACTTACGTGGTCTTGCACCAAAAGAACGTGTACCTTTAATTATTGAAAACTGTGCACATCCTGATTACAAAGAGCAATTATGGGATTACTACAACCGTGCTGTAGAAGCAACTGGTAACCAACAAACACCTCATATTTTAGAGGAAGCACTTTCTTGGCATGTAAACCTTGCTAAAAACAAAACTATGAAAAAAGAAGTCGCTAAAGCTTAATAACTGCGGTTCGAGAACGTCTAAGAAGTTGAAAAAAACTTATTAGACGTTCTTTTTTGTCGAAAATGATATAATAAAATCTAGTTATTTAGTAAATACATAATTGATCATCGGAGGAGCTATGAAAAAATTTATTTATGTCATTATTTTCTTTTCATTTTTTGATCTTTTTACCCAGCTTCCTGTTATGAGTACATATGCAGAATCATTAGGGGCATCTGCCTTCTTAACTGGTCTAGCAGTAGGTATGTATTCTCTATCCAATACATTTGGTAATATTATTTCTGGCTTTTTAACAGATCGTAAGGGGCCTTTTGTTATTTTAATTATAGGTCTTTTGACAACTGGTTTATCTCTTTTGCTCTACAATGTAGTCGAAGACCCTACTACTTTACTATTTGTTCGTTTTGTCCATGGATTAGTAGCAGGCTTTATTGTCCCAGCTGCCTTCACATTTTTAGCAAATGCAACCGAACAGGAAAAAAGAGGTAAGGGCAGTGCTATTTCTGGCGCCTTCGTTGGTATTGCTGCCATCATTGGTCCTGCATTCAGCGGTATTTTAGCAAGTCGTACTAGTGTCCCATTCGTTTTTAATATTACAGCCAGCTTTATGCTCTTATTAGGTATTCTTGCCTTCTTTATATTAAAGTCAAATCAAATTAAAAAAGAAAGATCTACACCAAGCACATATATACCTATAAGTGTATTTTTCAATAATCCAGGCACATTAAAAGCATTCTCTGGTGCATTTTTTTTAATGTTCTCTCAGGGTGTGATTGCCTATCTGCTTCCTCTAAAAGTGCAATCTTTAGGCTTTGATTCACGTTTAAGCGGAACATTGATGAGTACATTTGGAATTATTGCGGTCCTTGTATTTATCTTACCAACTAACCGAATTTTCGATAAGGTTGCTCCTATAAAAACATTATCATTAGGCATAGGCTTAATGGGGTTAAGCCAATTACTTATTAGCCAAGCAGATTCAAGTACATTACTTTATATAGCAATGACCTGCTATGGTATTGGATTTGGATTCTTATTCCCATCCGTCAATTCCCTTTTAATAGACTCTACAACTACTGATATTCGTGGGAAAGCATACGGTTACTTTTATGCCTTCTTCTCACTAGGTGTTGTCCTTGGCTCATCATTGCTTGGGTGGCTATCTTTAGGTATTGTCAGTGGCTTTATCTTTACAGGAATAGTTTTATTGATATTTGCTAGTGGTCTTCTTATACCACATAAAAGACCTTCTCATGCTAAATGAGAAGGCTTTTGCTTTATTTATCTTGCTCCTGAATTTGTTCATTATAGAAATGAACCCCTGTATGTCCTCCACCCTCAGCCACCATTTCATTCGAAGCGATTTTCGTTGGCGATGTCCCAGCCTCTGTAGCTACCTCAGTAGTTACTCGCTCTGCAACCCTTTTATGCATGTCAATATTTGAAGTATTTAAATACGATTCAAATTTAGACTTTACATTATTAAACATATTTAATGCTTTATCACGGTTTTCTTTTTTACTTAAATAAGATGCTGCTAACCCTGCTAACCCTGCAATCACAACACCTTTTCCTTTTCGTTTTGCCATTTAATAATCCCTCCCAAAATTATCAATTTCGCCTTGGCGTAATTGCGTCCGGATTTTGAATTGCGCTGGCACAATTCATTCCTTTGAAAATCCGTGACATCCGCCGGAGGCTTTATCTTCATTCAGTAGTTGTTTGGACACCCACTAAAAAAGAAACAAAACTGCATTCATCTCACTACCTGTAAAGGTGGGGGGCTTCTGTATCTGCAGCTACGCTTCCAATACAAAAAACATCTGTTGCTGCCGCTTCGCTTTCGCTACAGAAAACATTTGCTGAATGAAGATAAAAACTAGCTCTGTAATATATCTTTTCCCTATTTCAAGACGACTAAACATAAATTTTTTTGGACGCTTAAGCATATATATTAGTGAGAGATAACTGTACCCTTTTCTTAGTCTTTTCACTAATTCAGCAGCTTACTTTATAGTATGTCTTAACTTCAAAAATATATTATTCTCCTACCAATTTTTATATCCATTATGCTCCAGCCCTGACGATTTGCTTTCGGTACAAAAACATTTGTTGCTGTCGCTACGCTTTCGCACAGTAAAGATTTGCTGAATCAAGATAAAACGTAATATTTTGACACGAGAATATTTTTGTAACTATTTATGATTATAAAAGACAAGCTAAGGGAATTAATGAATTAATACCATTATTAGGAGAGTGATGACATGAAGGATTTAGACTTAGTATATGATTGGATAGATATGGCTTCATTAATAGGTGGCGCAGGTCTCTTAACAGTATTAATATATAGTGTTATTCAATTGTAGGGAGTTGCATGATAAAAAGTTAAAAGGCAATCCGCTTATCTTCTAAGCAGATTGCCCTATTTTTTATCGTTTTACATCATCATAAGCGCTTGATTTTTTAAAGGCTGCTACTACATAAGAGCACACAGCTTCCATTTTATAATCATGTTCACGAGCATATGCTGCCGCTTGATCTAATAGTTCCTTAGCGACACCCTGACCGCGGAGCTTATCCGATACATAGGTGTGATCCATGACCATTACTTGCCCGTTTTGCTGCCATGTAATTTCCGCTAACTTTTCCCCTTCTTGCTCATAGATGTAAGCAAGCTGGTTTCCTGCCAATTGCTGTAATTGGAATTCCATTTCTCACCACTCCTTTTATCAATAGTATCATAGCTGTTTCTATTTTTTCAAAGATAGCAATTAGGAGTTTCCGTGACATCAATATATAAGAAATTAGCAGATTTCTTTATTTCTTAATTAAACCATGATGAAATCGTATCTTTTAAATTGGCAAAGAAATTTTTCACACTCGTCCAGAAGCCTTCATCTTCCATAAGTGACCCGAATTTCTCCTTAATGGTATTACTAATATCATCTAATTGTTCAGACCATTTACTAAAATCAATATCTAGCTTACTAATTTTATCCATTAAATCAACAAGTAATTGTCGATCTTTTTCACTTAAATTGATATCCAGTTTGTTTAACTGCTCTTGCACAATTTTTTCAACATCTTCTCGAGTTGCTGGCTTTAATTCCGCAATGTCCTTTTTAATTTCTGTAAGTAGCTCTGCAACCTTAGCATCATCAACTCCTGCCGACTTTGCAAGGGTAGTAGCCACTGAGAGTTCCTCATTCGCTACATCTGTACGATCAATGTCAAGTGTTTCACCTGTTGTAACTTCATAAGCTTTATAAATTCCTACAAGCGCTGAATGCCCAGTTACTGCTTTTGGTGCAGCCACCTGTACAATAGCATCTTCAATACCTGCTGTCAGCATTGCATTGGCATACATTTCTGCCGTAACCTGTGTAATATTGGATGGCGTAACAATCTCAATGACCAAGCCTTTTCCTGCATCTTTACGTGTAATTTTTGCAGAGGAATACATACGGGAACTTGAATTACTATCTTTAATGTATTTAACTAAATCTTCGCCTGATACTGTAATTTCTTCAATTTCAGGCTCTTCTTTCACCTTCAAAGATTTTTTAACGGACTCTTTTTCATCTTCAGATAAATTTGCACCGTATACAACAATTGGAACACCTAGTTTTTCATCAATTGCTTTGGGAGGCGTATTATCGGCAGCAAAGCCTGTTGCTGGTGCCATCACTCCAAATACTAACATAGTTGCTGCTAGTATTTTCATCCATGCTTTTTTCAATTTGTGCGACCCCTTTCGCTCAAAAACTCATTTGACCTGTATAATGTATGTCATTATACAATAATTAGTACGAAAAAAAGACGAGAAGGTTTCAATGGGATCTCTCGTCATTTCTTCTTTACTACGTATGGCAACTGTTCACCATATCTTACATTTGGAACAAAGCGTTACATTTCTTCTGTCCAGCCATCCTCCTGTTTTACCCTGCCTGCTTTCATTAGTGTACCTAATGCACGTTTAAAAGCACCTTTACTCATATTAAACATTTCCTGAATCTCTTCTGGAGAGGATTTATCGCCAAACGGCATTCTGCCTCCAACCTCTTTTAGATAATTTAAAATTCGTTGTGCATCATCTGAAATACGTTCATGCTTACGCGGTAAAAGTGAGCCATTCAAGGAACCATCCTCTTTTACATCAATTATTCGTACAACTATGTCTTGTCCAAGTCGCGGCTCTGTATTACGCTCTGATTCATGAACAAAAATACGGTAAGGATTATCTACACCTAGTAAAAACGAACCGACTGGCAGCAATCGATAAGGGCGTGCTGTAATGTTTTTATTATGCATCTCTTCAAATGCACCTTCATATAGCTCAGAAATTTTTTCTTCTGTTGCTAAACGACCAAATAAGTCACCATTGCGATCAGTACGTAATGTCATAAATAAATGATCTCCTGGTATTGGCCAAAGCTCTTTTAATGCAGGCATATCCTCAGCCTTTACTAGCACTTCCCGTGAAGTACCGATATCTACATAAGCTCCCTCACGCTCCACCACTTTCAGGACACGAGCCCAGCCATACTCGCCCTGTACAAAAGATGGGATGGCTGTTGTTGCAGCTAATTCACCACGGCGATCTACAAATAAAAATACTTCAAGGTGATCACCTACAGCAAGTGGCTCTGTTACCTCTGAAGCATTTAAAGGCAGTTCTTTAAATCCATTTGTTAAAATCCATCTCGATGCTTGTTGCTCTAGTATCGTTAACGTAACAACTTCACCTGATTTTAATTCGTTCATATTGTCTTCCTTTCCTTCACACCATCATTTTCGCAAAAAATTTTATAAATTGTGTGTCCTAGAAGCCTCTAATTTTTTCGCAATGTCTGGGTTTTCTTCCATTACCTGCACAAGATCTGCAATGCGGTCAATTGAGTTCCAACTTAAATGATGCTCGATTCCTTCTACATCATCATAAATACGCTCTTCATCTACACCAATGATTCGCAAAAATTGCTCTAGAAGTTCATGGCGCTGTACGAGACGTTTTCCAAGCTTTTCTCCTTTGGCTGTCAATGTAAGACCACGGTATTTTTCGTAAACTAAATAACCATCTTTATCTAATTTTTGAACCATTTTTGTAACAGAAGAAGGAAGAACAGATAATGCTTCAGCAATGTCAGACACACGAGCATATCCTTTATGAGCGATTAATAGATATATTTGTTCGATATGGTCCTCCATACTAGGTGTTGGCATATCTTATTCCCTCTCTTTCCTATTCTTACTCTCTAGTTTACTACAAGCTTACCTTAAAAGTTAACTGAAAATACATATGCCAGAAAATCGCTACATGTATAACACAAATTGTATCTCCTTAAGTTGTATTAAAAGGAGTAACTCAGGTCATCCACTGGTATTTCATACTTCTATATATAACATAAAAAGAGCCTGCTTCAGATAGAAGTGGGCTCTACTTTATGTCGAGGATGCTTATTGACCACATGTAATGCATGAATAATTTCTCTGTTAATACGTTCGATATTTTCAGGTGTATTCATGACTCTAAATGCTTCATCTCGGGATTCCATAGATGTAACATACTTACTAGGCAATGCATTTAATGTTAGTGCTACTGTGTCAAGTTCACACATTTCACATTTACAAAATGTTTGATATTCTGGTCCTCGTAATAGGAAGCTAACTAAACCACGCACAATTTCCTCTGTAACATTTACTAAAATAGGATCTGACATATTCAAACTTTCGCCTCATTTATGTTTAATTGTTACATTGCTCCTGAAATTATAATAGCGTTATTAGCGGGCTTTTTCAAGAATCCCTAGTAGCATCTATATCAACAAAATTACTAGTACCTCAGTAAGATGAATTTCCTATATAACCTCAACACTTTAAATCATATTTACTACTTTTTTGTTTTAATTAATCGTAATGAATTAAAAACAACTAATAATGTTGCACCCATATCTGCGAAAATGGCAATCCACAGGGTTAACCATCCAGGAATGACGAGTAACAGCGCTATTAATTTTAAGGCTAGGGCAAATATAATGTTCTCTTTAATAATACGTAATGTTTTTCTGCTTAAACCAATTGTATAAGGAAGCTTCGTTAGGTCATCACCCATTAACGCAATATCAGCAGTTTCTAGAGCCGCATCCGTGCCGGCACCACCCATCGCAATACCGACATTAGCAGAGGCTAGGGCAGGGGCATCATTAACCCCATCACCTACCATTGCTACTGCACCAAATTCCGTACGTAAGTCTTTAATGGCCATCAACTTATCAGCTGGTAATAAGCTTGCGCGCACATCTGTCATATTTAGAGAGGTCGCAATTGCTTGAGCAGTAGGTTCTGCATCACCTGTCAGCATTACTGTATGCTTCACTTTAAGCGCACTTAATTTACTCAACACATCTTTACTTTCATGTCGTAATTGATCTGCGATTCCAATCATGCCAATAAATTGATCATTACTAACAGCCGCTACTACTGTTTTACCCTGCTTTTGTAATTCCTTAACCTGTTCCGTTATTTTTTCATTAACTACTGCTAACGTTGCAATCCATTTTAAGCTGCCGACATAGATAATCTGATTATCAACCGTTGCATAAGCGCCCTTACCTGTAACAGATTGGAAATCAACAGGGATCAGCTCTGTTAAATTTACATCATGTAATTTCTTTAAAATTGCTTTAGCTAATGGATGCTGCGATTGTTTTTCAACAGCGGCTACTAGCTGTAAAACGTAATCCTGAGAAAGTTCCCCTGCTGTATAGATATCTGTTACAGCAGGTTGACCTTTTGTAAGGGTACCTGTTTTATCAAAAGCTACCGCTTCAATATGACCTAACTGCTCTAAATGTATGCCACCCTTAATAAGAACGCCTTGTCGAGCAGCATTCCCTATGGCCGTAACGATTGCTACTGGTGTAGAAACAACAAGTGCACATGGACAACCAACCACCAGAACTGCTAAGCCTTGATAAATCCAATGCTGCCAATCCCCCACAAAAAGAGGTGGAATAACTGCTACAAGTAATGCAACTATCATTATCGCTGGGGTGTAATATTTGGCAAATCGATCAACGAACTGCTGTGAGGGTGCCTTCTCTGCTTGTGCCTCTTCAACGAGATGAATGATTTTGGCAATGGTTGTATCCTCCACTCGCTTCGTTACACGTATCTCTAGTGCTCCCTCTTCATTTAACGTCCCCGCAAATACTTCATCATCAATTGTTTTATTAACTGGAATTGATTCGCCTGTTATCGCCGCTTGATTTACAGCAGATAATCCGTTAATAACGATGCCATCCATCGCAATCTTTTGACCTGGCTTAACGATTAAAATATCTCCAATTTCAATTTGCTCTGTTGGCAGCTCCATCTCATGAAAATGTTCTCCATGTGCTCTCTTTATCGTTGCTGTTGGCGGTGCTATATCCATCAGCTGTCGAATAGATTGACGTGCTTTATCCATCGAATAAGCTTCCAATGCTTCACTTACTGCAAATAAAAAAACAACAACAGCCGCTTCTTCCCATTCACCAATAACGGCTGCGCCTATAACCGCAATAGTCATAAGTGTTTTCATATCAAATTCAAATCGAACTAAATTGCGGAAGCCTGTTTTAAAAATCCCCATACCCCCAACTAGAATCGCAATAATAAACATTCCAATCGGTAGTGGGTCTGTTTCACCACGCCATGCTCCAAAAATATAACCAAGCACTACAAATAATAATGATATTCCAGCTAATATATTTTCCGTTTTTCGATAAAAGGGTATTGATTTTTCCAAAGATCTAGTTGGAGATTGTGAAACCTTTATGCCATCAAAAGCACCAGCCTCTTCAATTTGATCAACACTAATATCTCCAATAACTGTTATTTTAGAAGCACCGAAGTTAACTTGTGCATCTTGTACTTTTGGAATAGCTTTTACGTTTTTTTCAAATTTCGCAGCACAGCTAGCACATGACAAGTTTTGTAGTCTATATTCTTGTTTACTTGGTGTCGTTGCTGTCATTAGCTTTCCCCTCTTTCGCATGTTCATAGGCAATGGTTACAATTTGATACACATGCTCATCCTCTAAAGAGTAGTACATTTGCTTCCCTTTACGATGTGATCTCGCTAAATTATTTTCTTTTAAATATCGTAAATGGTGGGATGCTGTCGCTACAGATGAACCAATAATCGAAGCTACATCACACACACATAATTCATCCTCCACCGTTAAGGCAAAAGCAATTTTTAATCTTGTTTCATCGGATAATGCTTTCAAAAATTTTGCTACTCCTGATAAATCAGGCATTTGATTTTGCACCTTTATGACCGCTTCTTCATGAACCAGTGTCACTTCACATACTTCTTTTGGCATTTCCTCACCTCATTCAAATGTCGGTTTGATTGTTCTCACTATAACATTATATTCCATCTTATTCAAACTATTATTTGAATGTATAGGATTTATATCATTATTTCCATAAAAAAATTTTAATCATACACTTACGAAATAAATCGAGTAGGAGACTAGCCATTAATTGACTAGTCGACCTCTCACACCACCGTACGTACGGCTCCGTATACGGCGGT
>NZ_JBYTBB010000049.1:0-41599 GCF_058788755.1 Lysinibacillus sp. FW301-JW8 | reverse complement strand
TTTAAAGCCTCTACGTAAGCGTTGTAGTTTGCCTCTTGTGAAAAATCTGTGAACGGTTCGTGTTTGTATGGAATCATACTTTATCCTCCCTCATGAGATGTATATTGGTGTGCAAAAAACATTGACGCAAAATATTTTTGCGTATAAAATATTCTTACACTTATTATAATGCAAAATTTCGTTGCATATTTCAAGTAAAAAATTTTTTGAGGTGCATATTTTATGAAAAATTCTGAACCCTTATTACCTTTTTATGAGTTTATTGCAACAAATGTATCTGTTGGTATTCATGCTGTTGACCTATCTGGAAAAACCATTATTTATAATACAAAAATGAAAGAAATTGAAGGATTTCATTTTGATGAATTAGCAGATCGTTCTATTATTGAAATGTTTTCCTTTCGCCAGCATGAAAGTACTTTAATGCGTGTATTGCAAACAGGCAAGAAGGAAATTAATGTAAAACAAACCTATTGGAATAAAAATGGTCATGAAATAACAACTATTAATGATACTTTTCCTCTTTATGTCAGAAATAAACTAATTGGAGCAATAGAATTTGCTCGTGATATTACATCACTTGAAAAGCTTGTTTATCAGCCCCTTCGACGATATGGTGAACCTTTGACATTTGATATGATTACATCTGATTCTGAATCAATGCAACAGGTGATCGCAAATGCAAAAAAAGCAGCAGCTGTGAAATTACCTGTTTTACTAATCGGTGAGTCTGGTACAGGAAAAGATTTAGTGGCAGAAGGTATTCACCATGCAGCTTCGACTGATCCTGAAGCATTTGTTACACTAGTAAGTCGTCGATCTGCGCAATCTGTTTTAGATAAATTGCAGGAACTCTTACAAGATGTTAAGGCATATACATTTTTCTTTGAACGCATCGATTTCTTAAATCTAGACATCCAGGAACAATTATTAGCAGTACTGCAATCCCTTCCTCAATCCAAATACATGCTAATTGGAAGTGTGGGGAGTGATCCAATTGCATTAATCGCAGAGGGTAAGCTGTCTAAATCACTATATTATTTCTTTGCAACAATGGCGATTACTATTCCAAACCTAACAGATCGAAAAGAAGATATTGTGCCATTTGTAAATGATTACTTTAGCCGTCATCGAGAACGGTTTGCATCCAACGTGACGGACCTTGCACTTGATGTACAGGAATTATTCTTGCAATATGATTGGCCAGGTAACTTAAAAGAACTCGAACTATTGTTAGATGAAATTGTGTCCTTTATGACAACTGAATCTACAGTTACTTCGGATTTCCTGCCATTACATTTTCGCTTTAAAGTACAGCAGCAAGATGCCTCCAATCGTGAACCAGAGTTCTTTATGTTTCATCAGCAAAATGACGTCATGCCTCTCGATGGTTATTTACGCGAAGCCGAATCATATTATGTGCAAAATGTCTTGAATTTATATGAAGGCAATATCACAAAAGCTGCAAATGCATTAGGTATGAGCCGTCAAAACCTGCAATATAGAATCCGCAAAATAAAAAAACAATAGACTAATGAATAAAAAAAACGAGGATACCTCCCACTAAAGGCATCCTCGTTTTCTTATTGTCCTGACTGTTCGATCCAGTCCTGTAATTTATCTTTTAGGGAATTAAAACCATTTGCATCTGACTCATCTACACGATCCTGCAATGATTTACGTGGTGGTGCATCTTTTTTACGTAAAGTCGCTGGGCGTTCTTGTAAAGCTCGAATCGATAAACTAATTTTTTCGGCCTCTTCATCGATTTCAAGTATTTTCACTTCCACCTCTTGCCCAACGGTTAAAAACTCACTAACGTCCTTAACAAAGCCGTACGTAATTTCGGAAATATGCACAAGACCCTGTGTATCTTCATCAAGCGCAACAAATGCACCGTACGGCTGTATACCTGTAACTTTTCCGGTCAACACGTCTCCTAATTCATATTTTTTTACCATAACCTTTTGCCCACTTTCTTTTTGTTTGCTACGTATATATCACCTTAAATTATAACATACGTGCAAAAGCGGGGCAAAAAATCATCTCCTCAATCAATGATTCCAGATATACGATAATAGCCTTCCTTATTTTTTGAAAACTTAACAAGAAACTGCCTACCATATATATTCTGCTGCTCGCTTTCAATTCGAATAGCTACCATTGGATAACTCCCATCATACTCACCTAACTGACTGACAACATCAAAACTTTTTACCTTGCCTAACAAGCTGGTATCAAGCTTTGTCTCAGGGAGGGCTAAAGCCTTTTCTAAAGACTTATCGTCAATTGTTTTTGCATACAAATAGAGAGACACTATATTTAAGGGTCGTAGTTCATTAATAAACGTTTCAGAATCACTTTTCTTATATTGCTCATACACTGCCTCTATCTGCATCATTTCTTGCTCATTAATATCCACAATAATAAAATCATTATCATTAATTAATCCTGTAGTTTCTTCTCTTGTTTGCAAAATGATTATCCAAATATCGTAAGAAGATAACTTCGTTAATGTTGTGGAAATATTGCTTTTCTCTAGCTCTTTTAAAATTGTCACAGCAGTATTTTTAATAAGCTCTCCATACTTACCATCTGCTACATCTCGTAAAAAATTCAAATGATCCACATGAAGCTTCCCGTTGTAAGCAGGATATTTGGGGCTTCCTTTTAATAATACCAACCATGTATTTTCAAAAGTTTCTCTTAACACCTTATAAGCAGTTGAATCAGGATTGTTATCTGCTAATAAGGAACGTTCTATTATTTTTAAGGAACTAGCTGTTTCTTCTCGTGTATACCTTAAATCATCTGCTAATAATAAATATCCCTTTTCTAAATACTCAAAATAGCCAAAGATATCGGGATGCAGATTATTTATATTAGCTGACCGAAATTCACCATTAATTGGATCGGCTTTAAAATAGAATGAACCATTCTCATCCTTTCTCAATTCCATAAATTGAGCGTTTGCTGCATCAATTATCACCTTTAAATCAGGGTATTTATTAAAATTAATATCAGCTGACTTCCTTAAGAGGGGTTCATATGATTCTAGCAGACCACTATAAAACTCCTCAAGTTCAATGACACTATCTTCATATGTTAGATATACATTTAATGATTCATCATAGGTTAAATCATTCCTATCTTCTATAGTTTCTAGCGTTCTTCTTGGTGTCATTAATCTATTAAGAACAGTTTCCTCGGCATACTTTAAATACTGCTCGTCACTTTCCTGTAATCGTAAATTGTTTTTGGTGTAAAACTCTAACAAACTATCTGCAGTTTTAATAAATTGGAATGCATTCAGTTCATCAATTGAAACGTACAGCTCTTTTCGTATTTGCTCTTTTTTACTATTGTATTTTTTAGTGAGTCGCTCAGCCCAACCCTTCTCTTCTGTCTTTTTTTCATCTTCCTTTAAAGCCTTTTCTTCACTGCGCAAGCTTTCTGGTTGTTGAATAGCATAGGACGAAACAATAACACTAACTAAAAGCACACTTGCAATGCTAACAAACCAAACTGCCGGCTTCTGCCATTTTGAGGGAGGTTTTTGTTCTGAAAGATTTTCCTGCTCTTGCTGTACTTCGCGCTCTATCTCAATTTGTGCGAAAACTGCTTCTGGATCTAATTGCGGTTCCAAACGATTATAGGATTTTTTTAGAAGCTCCATACGTTGCTCAAACTGTCTATCATCCATTTTCAACACTCCCCTCTTGCAATAGCACGACTTTAATTTTTTCCTTTGCACGTAATAGTCGAATTTTGACTGTCGATAACGAGATATTAAGAATCTCTGCTATTTCTTCATACTTGAGTTCATGAAAATAAAATAATATAAGTGGATAACGATATTTTTCATTGAGTGCTTTAATGGCATTATGTAATACTCTATCCTCCTCAAAATTTAGCACATGCATTTCTGCCGAAGAGGATGGGAGCTGCCGCTGCACACTTAATCTTTCTTCCTTTGCTTGTTCTCGCTGCTCCTTACGATAATAGTCACGCGTGGCATTCAGTGTAATTTTATAAAGCCAAGTCGTAAAACGATCCTGTTTAAATTGATGTAAAAAACGATATAGCTTCACAAATACTTCCTGTGAAACATCTGCTAAATCATTACTATGTACGCCACATTGATAGGCAAATTTTTCAACTGTTTGTTGATGTATTTGAATAAGCTCTATATAGGCTTCTTTATCCCCTTGCTGTGCCTTCGCTATTAATTCAGCTTCCGTCAAATTGACCCCTCCTTTGTTTATGGAACGAATAAATACTTCTAATTGTTACAAAATTTAGTTGTGCTTACTTCAAAAAAAGCACTTTTATCAATATACACCTAGGATATAGCGTCTGGTTTTTCAAACTTGCTCGAAAAGCTCTCTTTAAAATCCGTGACATCCTCTGAGGACTTCATCTTGATTCATCGGACTACCTATAGGGAAAAAGTATTCTCCTGACGCTTCGCTTTCAGTGCAAAAACATTTGTTGCTGTCGCTACGCTTTCGCACAGTAATTTTGTTGCTGTCGTTGCACTTTCGAACAGTATTTTTGTTGCTGTCGTTGCACTTTCGCACAGTAATTTTGTTGCTGCCGCTACGTTTTCGTACAGTAAAGATCTACTGAATCAAGATAACAAAACCATATTTGTCATCATTCAACAATTTAACTGAATCGCATGCAGAAATCTATTATCAATTTTCTGATATTTGCTTGTGTTATGAAAATATTACGGTAAAATAAAACTTTAGTATAAGGAGGATTTATTTTCGTGTCATCGAGAGATCAATTTACAACTAAAATTGGATTTATTTTAGCTGCTGCTGGAAGTGCTATAGGATTAGGAGCTATCTGGAAGTTTCCTTATATGGCGGGCACAAATGGTGGCAGTGTTTTTATTTTATTATTCATCTTATGTACATTCTTTATCGGCCTTCCAGTGCTAATTGCTGAATTTATGATTGGCCGTCGTGGACAAAAAGATGCTGTAACATCGTTTAAGGAACAAGCACCTGGAAAACCGTGGTATTTAATTGGCTGGGGAGGCATGATTATTGCTGGACTTATCCTGTCATTCTACAGTGTTGTTGGTGGTTGGATTTTAAGCTATTTAGCTCGTGCATTTACATTACGGTTAACTAGCTCTAGTACCAATATAAATTATGCAGATTTATTTGGAAACATTATATCCAGCCCATTTGAAGCAGTTCTTGTCCAAGGACTATTCATGCTATTAACGGTAGTCATTGTATCAGCCGGTATCAAAGGTGGTATTGAAAAAGCGAGCACTTGGATGATGCCACTACTATTCATCTTTTTCATTGTATTAGTGATTCGCTCCTTAACATTGGACGGTGCAATGGAAGGTGTTAAGTTTATGTTTGTGCCTGACTGGTCATACTTCAATGCGGAAACATTTTTAATGGCGCTTGGACAAGCATTCTTTTCATTAAGTGTTGGTATTGCGGTAATGATTACGTATGCTTCCTACCTATCCAAAACCGAAAAAATAGGGAACTCTGCGATTAATGTTGCATCAATGAATATCATCATTTCCTTACTTGCGGGTTTGGTTATATTCCCAGCAGTGTTTGCGCTAGGGTATACGCCCGATCAGGGTCCTGGTCTCGTATTTATTATTTTACCTGCTGTTTTTGAGCAGTTACCACTTGGTGGATTATTTCTAACAATTTTCTTTATTCTTTTACTTTTTGCAACGGTAACATCTTCGATTTCTATGTTAGAAATTGTCGTTGCTATTGCTATTGGTGATAAGCCTGAAAAGCGTAAAAAAATTGCTTGGATTGGTGGCATCATTATTTTCATTTTTGGTATACCAAGCGCACTGTCATTTGGTATCCTATCAGATATAAAAGTTTTAGATCGCTCTATTTTTGACTTTGTTGACTTTTTGACGAATAGTATTGGGATGCCGATTGGAGCCTTACTAATTTCCATTTTTGCTGGCTATTACTATACAAAGGACATTTCACGAAAAGAGCTTGCTTCATCTAATCTAATGTTTATGATTTGGTATATTTTAATTCGTTATGTTTCGCCATTAGCCATTTTTATTATTTTTATTCAAGGAATTTTACCGCTGTTTAAATGAATTTCATCAAAAAAAAACGAGGTCGTCACAACTTGATGGACAACCTCGTTTTCTATCATAGTTTTCTATCATAAAGCAAAGCCTTTGTTAAATAATACACTTTGCTTCGAATTTAATGGCAATTAGTTTGTATGATATGTCTACACAATCCTCAAATGGAATCCATTCTTCAAACGAATGCTCATAAGTTTCTTGTATAACCTTTGCAAGAATAGATGGATCATCAATACCTTGCAAAGCTGCTACAACATCTGCTGTTTCAGTATCATAATGGTCTGAACCTAAGTGGAATGGATCCCACTTCTCTAGCAGATGTACAGCTGCTTGATTCATTTTAATATTTTCCAAAATACTCACCTATTATCCTTTTATCATACTCGTATGATACCATAGTAAATAAAAAAGAAAAGAGTGATTTGCTTGTCTATTTTCGATCAAACTAATAAACGTCGTTGTACAAACTCTGTAAAATGGGATGCAATGGAAAAAGTATATGGACTAAAAGATGCTTCGGACATTCTGCCAATGTGGGTAGCCGACATGGACTTTACCGCACCAACAGCTGTAACAAAAGCACTGCAAGAGCATACTGAAAAAACGGTTTTCGGCTATAGTTTTGTTGGCGAGGAAGCAGTGCAGTCGATTATAGACTGGCAAAATACTCGTCATGATTGGCATATTGAAAAAGATTCGATTCTATTTTGTAATGGTGTAGTTGCTGCTTTAGCGAATTGCATTACAGGGTTGACAAATCCTGAAGATAAAGTACTTATTTCCTCACCAGTTTATCCGCCATTTTTTAATATTCCTAAAAGCAATGCTCGAGAGATCATTAGCTGTCCTTTGGTTGAGCAAGACGGTACATTTGTTTTTGACCTCGTAGCCTTTGAACAGGCATTATCTCAAAACATCAAAGCTTACATATTGTGCAATCCACATAATCCAGGTGGCTACGTATGGGATGAAGCAACGCTAAAAGAAATCGTGCGCCTTTGTGCAAAATACGATGTTTTGATTATTTCAGATGAAATTCACTCTGATTTAATGATTGATGGTGCAACCCATACACCACTTGCAAAAATTGCTGGTGCTGAAATTGATCGTATCATTACTTGTATGGCTCCAACAAAGACATTTAATTTAGCTGGTATACAAGTAGCCTATATGATTGTGACGGATAAGCGAAAACGTTTAAAATTAGAAGCCATAAATATGGCAAGCGGTCAAGGCTCATTAAATACCTTTGCTCCTGTTGCACTGCAAGCAGCTTACACAGAAGGCTCTTCATGGTTAGATGAGTTACTTACTTACATCTCCAAAAATATGGACTATGTCATCCAAGAATTAGAACAACTGCCAGGCATTCGCATCACAAAACCACAGAGCACCTATTTGCTTTGGATAGATTATCGAGAGCTAGCACTAGATGAAAAAGAAATGATGAAACGCCTATTTGAAAATGGTAAGCTGGCATTAGAGCCAGGAACTAAATATGGTGAAGAAGGACGAGGCTTCCTGCGTATGAATGTAGCTTGCTCCTTTGATACAGTCAAAGATGGTGTTCAGCGCTTTAAAAAAGCTCTACAACCATAATGAGCTAGTAGTGAAGGGTATCTCCTATTTGAGATATCCTTTTTATGTTTTAGAATTTCAAATTGGTGGAAAGGTTTGTTAGTTCCTTCTATCTTTTTCACAGGAATGTTATTAAATTTGCTTGAGGTGATTTACATGGAGTTAGTGCCATTAGCAATAGAACGAGCATACATGACCTTTTTATTTCCATTTGCTTATCAAATGAAATATCGTTCTCAGCTTAGCAATGTCCTTAAAAATGAGGGGTATTCCTTTTTTACACTAAACAAAAGTCCATTAGAAATCAAATGCGACGCTATAAAAGAAAATAAAAAATTGCCTCGTAGTCCTAAAGTGGCTACGAGGCAACTAGCATTCTTACCTTAAATATTTTGCTGATTGTTTGTTTTGCTCTTCTCAGCAAGAATACGTGCTTCAATTTCCTTAGATTTTATTTCTTGCTTTTTTGAAATTTTACGGAAAATCGTAAATACAGCAATACATAAGATAAGCATTACTAAAAATTCAAAAGCAGCAGGAATATAGCCTGATTTATCTTCAGGGAAATATAAAAATTGATACATTAAGGGTTTCATCTTTACACGTCCTTACAATTATTATTCAAAAACTGTAATTGACTCAATTTTCACATCTTCTAGAGGTTTGTCACGGAAATCTTTTTCAACCTCCGCTAATTTGTCAATAATATCCATTCCCTCAACCACATGACCAAATACTGTATGCTTATGATCTAACCAAGGTGTACCACCATTTTTTGCGTAAGCTTCAATGATTTCCTCTGGGAAGCCTGCACCTTGTAATTGGCGAAGCATATCACTTGGAAGGTGCTTCATTTGAACGATAAAGAATTGTGAACCATTAGTGTTTGGACCTGCATTTGCCATAGAAAGGGCACCACGAAGGTTAAATACTTGATCTGAGAACTCATCTTCGAAAGAGTTACCCCAAATAGATTCGCCACCCATACCTGTACCTGTTGGGTCACCACCTTGAATCATAAAATCTTGAATAACACGGTGGAAAATAATACCGTTATAGTAACCTGATTTTGCATGACCTAAGAAGTTTTCAACTGTTTTTGGTGCATGTTCTGGGAATAACTTAATTTTAACTGCACCTAACGTTGTTTTCATTTCTACAAGTACTTCGCCTGCTTGTACTTCTGATGTTAATTGTGGAAACATTGGAGTCTCTCCTTTAAATGTAATTTCAGTTTCGCTGAAAATGATAATAGCTTATCATTTCTGACCTCATTTTAGTCTAACATACTTCCTACAGGTTTTCTTCACCAAAGTATTGACGATTTTTGCACTTTTACAATCATTTATTATCTAAATATAGTAAGAGAAATCAATACAGCCATCAAATTTCAAGAAAGTACAAATAGGTCCGAACGCGTATTTGGAAACCATCCAAATTATGTTATTCTGTTGAGGGACTCATAATATAGAGTGGAGGCACACATGAACAAGGCTTTTGGTTTTTTTATCATACTTCTATCCTTACCTGTCCTTTGGTGGGTTAGCACTAATATTAGAACAGAAATTAATACGGCAAAAGCACACGAAGAACAAATTGCTAGCGCTATTCATTTACCGGAAGTACAGGCACAGCTTCCCGTAACACTTATCGATCAAAACGGAGAAATTTTTAGTGAGGAGTATGTCGAATGGCGGCAGCCACTTACCTTACAAGAAATTCCACAAATTGCCCAGGAAATTTTTATAGCAAGTGAGGATGCTCATTTTTATGATCATATTGGCTTTGACTTCAGTGCAATCATTCGGGCAGTTGTAGCGAATTCAAATACCAACTCAGCTTCACAAGGTGGGAGTACTATTACACAACAACTTGTTCGAATGCGCTATTTATCGGATGAAAAAACTTATGAACGAAAATTAACAGAGCTTTTTTATGCGCATGAGCTTGAGAAAGAATTCGATAAAGATACGATTTTAACCATGTATTTAAATGAATCCTATTTTAGTAATCAGGTTTATGGAATTGGCGGTGCAGCTACCTATTATTTTCAAAAACCACTCAAGGAACTTTCTATTGCTGAGATGACTTTTATTGCAGCTATTCCAAATAACCCGTCACTGTACAACCCTTTAAAGAATTTCGATAACACCAAAGCCAGGCAGGAGCGACTATTAGACACACTTGCAGCGAGCGGTGCCATAACGCTAGAAGATGCCGCTAACTATAAGGCTGAACCCATTACATTGAATGTAAAAAGTAAAGTTCAACAGTATCCTACATACAGCACATATGTCCTACAAGAACTTAGATGGTTAGTGGCAGAAAAAGAAGGTTTTACAGATCGACTTGCCAATGCACCGAATGAGGAAGAAAAGAAAAATATCAAAGCACAGCTAGACAATCGACTCAATACATTATTTCAAAATGGACTAACAATCTATACAGCCCTTAATCCAAGCAAGCAATCACATGATGAAGAAAAAATGACAGCCATTTTAGGCGCTGGCAAATTACAGGCAGCAGGAGCAGTCATAGATAATAGTACACGCGAAATTATTAGCCTTTATGCAGGAAAAAATTACGAGAAATTTGATTATCATCGTGCCTTTCAAGGTACACGGCAGCCAGGCTCAGCCTTTAAACCACTAGCTGTCTATGCGCCGTTCTTTGAAACAACCGCACATACACCTGATACTATCGTTAATGGTGGGAGCTACTGTGTCGGATCATTTTGTCCTCAAAACTATGGGGGCTATACCTATGGAGATGTGCCAATTCGGGTAGCATTTCGTCATAGTTATAATACATCTGCCCTGCGACTCTTTAAGACGGTTGGCATTGAAACAGCATTCAATTATCTAGATCGTTTTCATTTTCGTTCTATCGTTGCAAAGGATCATGACTATGCTGCAGCATTAGGGGGATTAACATATGGCGTAACAGCACTTGAGCTGGCAGATGCCTATACTAGCTTTATAGACGGTTCCTATGTACTGACCCACAGTATACGTAAAGTGATAGCAGCT
Organism: Lysinibacillus sp. FW301-JW8; assembly: GCF_058788755.1. Lineage (NCBI taxonomy): Bacteria > Bacillati > Bacillota > Bacilli > Caryophanales > Bacillaceae > Lysinibacillus > Lysinibacillus sp. FW301-JW8. Next base: position 30,883 of record NZ_JBYTBB010000049.1, on the reverse strand, counting down.
GATGGAACTGAGCTCTATAGTTGGAATACGGAGCGCGATCAAATTTGGACTCCAAAAACAGTAAAGTATATGCGTGCGCTGCTGGCAGATGTTGTTGCGAACGGTACAGGACAGGGTGTTTATAGTACAAGTAACTATATCGGTGCAAAAACTGGTACAACAAATGACTATCGTGACTACTGGCTTGCTGGCTTAACAGAAGAGCATACAGCAGCTGTGTGGCTTGGCTTCGATAAGCCACAATCTATGGAAAATTTAGAGGCCTATAAAATTCACCATCAGCTTTTTAATGTATTGCTGAAATAATTAAAGAAAAAGAGCAGTCCATAGTGAAGTCTCACTATTTGGACTGCTCTTTATCATTATATAATGCTTAACTAGCAAATGGTAAGCTCGCCAAAATACCATTATATAATTTTAAAACCACATAAACTAAAAGCGATAATAGTATGGTCCACATAAAAAGCTCAAAAACTAGTAAACCAATTGTTCCACCCATTGACATAAAATGGCTCATCTTATAAATAAGGTAGATAAAATAGATAAAAATAGTTAGCACAAAAATACCCACCAACACATAAATGAACTGAATGGCAAAGGCTGAACAAATTGCTCCGACAAATAAAATAATAAAGCCGCCCCGAGCCTGACTAACTGTCGCACCATCCTGATCTTTAGAAAAAAATAACATTCCTAACTCATGAATAGTTTCTCCCACTAATTTTAATGCTGAGAAAACCATAAAGAAAATCATGGCAAAGACAATTAGTAAAAACACACGGAGCTCAAAATCTGATAAAAATTCCCGCATACCTGAATACACGCCAATGGATCGGAAAATTTGCAAAGATTCTCCAACGGCATACATTCCAAATGTTAAACTAAACAATAAAATTGTAATTAATGGCAGATAACCATAAATATAAGGGTTCCTCATAAAAAATTTTTTTCCTCTATTTTTATTGATAACTTCCTATTTATAATATAGCCAAAATTCTTCCGTTATCGCAAGCTAAAACCTATACGTACATATGCATTCCTACAAAAAGTGCGCTATAATGGACACACTTACCTACATAAAGGAGGATTTTTTTGTTACAAGTACTTTATATTTTCATACCAATGCTTGCTGCGATATTAGTGCCCTTTTTATATAAAAGCATTAAAAATATTCACACAGGCTGGTTTGTTCTTGCAGTTCCTGCTACACTCGCGATTATATACACTTCTTATATCGCAAAAGTGGCAGACGGTGAAGTATTTCATGCAGAGCTTCCTTGGATTCCATCACTTGATATTTCCGTCGTTTCTTATTTAGATGGACTTAGCTTGCTATTTTCATTACTAATTACTGGAATCGGCTCACTGGTCGTGCTTTACTCCATTTTTTACTTAGATAAACATAAAGAAAAATTACATAATTTTTATGTTTACTTATTATTATTTATGACCGCTATGCTAGGTGTAGTACAATCTGATCATTTAATTACTTTGTACTTTTTCTGGGAATTAACGTCTATTTCATCATTTTTATTGATTGGCTACTGGTATACTCGTGATGCATCTCGGCTTGGTGCGCTTAAATCAATGATGATTACAGTCGGTGGCGGCTTAATGATGCTGGGAGGATTCATTCTTCTTTACCTAATGGGCGGAACATATTCAATTCGTCAACTGATTGTCCTTGCACCAGATTTAGTGCACCACCCATTGTTCACTTGGTCACTCATTTTATTACTTTTAGGAGCATTTACGAAATCCGCACAATTCCCATTCTACATTTGGCTGCCAGATGCAATGGAAGCGCCAACACCGGTTAGTGCCTACCTCCACTCCGCTACAATGGTAAAAGCAGGTATTTATTTAGTTGCACGCTTTACACCGATTTTTGCTGTTTCTGAGCTTTGGGTGTGGCTTGTTACAAGCATAGGTATCTTAACCTTATTCTGGGGTTCTTTCTTTGCAGTCAAGCAAACCGATTTAAAAGGAATTCTTGCTTTCTCAACAGTGAGTCAGCTTGGACTTATTATGTCATTGCTCGGTGCAAGTGCGGTAGCTTATCATACTAGTGGAGCAATAGATAGCATCAAGTATGCAGCCTTTGCAGCCATCTTCCATCTCATAAACCATGCAACCTTTAAAGGTAGCTTATTCATGATAGCAGGTATTATTGATCATGAAACAGGTACACGTGATATTCGTAAACTAGGTGGCTTAATGAGTATTATGCCAATTAGCTTTACAGTCGCGGCAATTGGTAGTTTATCAATGGCAGGTCTACCTCCATTTAATGGTTTCTTAAGTAAGGAAATGTTTTTAACTGCTATGCTGGCACTTCAAAATTTCGAATTTTTCGGCTTTGATACATGGGGGGTACTTTTCCCTATTATTGCTTGGATTGCTAGTATTTTTACATTTATTTATAGCTTTTATTTTGTCTTTCGAACATTTACTGGCAAATATACACCAGAAAAATTACCTCAGAAACCACATGAGGCTCCTATCGGTATGTTAATTTCGCCAATGATTTTAGCAGCATTAGTCATAGCAATATTCTTTATTCCGAATTTTGTCGGTGATACTTTTGTCAAGCCGGCTGTCCAAGCTATTCAGCCATTCCTCTATGACTCACCACAGGACATTGACATTCATGTAGCTGCTTGGCATGGTCGTATAACACCCGAATTACTTATGACAATTGGTATTGTCATTGTTGGTGTTTTATTGTTTGTAGCATTACCGAAATGGCAAGGTATGTACACACGATTCCCACAGGCATTTACGTTAAACAATGCCTACGATAAAATGATGCTTGGTCTTGATGCGGGCTTAAATCGCGTATCACGAATTTATATGACAGGCTCTATGCGCCACTATTTACTTTATATGTTTAGCAGCATTGCAGCGATTGTCATAGGCTCTTTATTTGTAAAGAATGCCTTTACATTCTCTTTCCAAGATACGGCACCTATTCGCTTGTATGAGATTATTTTAGTGGTGGTTTTAGTCATTGGCACAACCATTACAATTTTAGCAAAATCACGTCTAACAGCCATTATAGGGCTCGGATCTGTTGGTTATACAGTGGCATTATTCTTTGTTATTTTTAATGCTCCTGATTTAGCATTAACACAGCTAGTTATTGAAACAATCTCTGTTGCATTATTTTTATTAGCATTTTACCATCTCCCTAAGCTTGGGAAACGCGAGGAACGCATGAGATTCCAATTAAATCGTGCGATTATTTCAATTGCTGTTGGTGTTATGGTTACACTTGTAGCACTGTCCGCACATTCACAAAAATTGATTCCAACGATTTCGAAGTATTATGAGGAAACAGTTTATTCAAAAGCTGGCGGTGGTAACATTGTTAATGTGATTTTAGTAGACTATCGTGGCTTCGATACATTATTTGAAATTACTGTACTAGGTATTGCTGGCATGGCCATTTTAGCAATGATTAAGTTACGTATGAATAGAAAGGAGAAACCGCATGAAAACAAATGATGTCATTATACAATTTACAGCAAAAATTGTATTCTTCATTATTTTCTTCTTTTCCATTCATATTTTTCTGGCTGGTCATTATACACCAGGAGGAGGTTTCGTCGGTGGACTTCTAACATCTAGTGCCATCGTGCTCCTAGTACTTGCCTTTGATTTAAAGACAGTCCGCCATGTTTTACCTATTAATTATACGTATTTAACAGCAATTGGCTTGTTATTAGCCCTTGCAACTGCTGCTTTCCCAATGTTTGTTGGCAAGCCATTTTTCACACATTTTTTTGATTATTTCAATTTACCGCTTCTTGGCAAACAGTCACTTCACACGGCTATGCTTTTTGATAGTGGTGTCTATTTGGTTGTTGTCGGCGTTACGATGACCATTATTCAAACGATTGGGGAGGATGAATAATGGAAATAATTATGGCCTTTGTCATAGGCTTTCTGTTTATGGCAGCGACTTATTTAATCTTATCCAAAAGCTTATTACGTATCATCATAGGAACTGGTCTTTTAAGCCATGGTGCGCATCTGCTTATTTTAACAATGGGCGGACTTGGAGGAGAAGCACCACCTGTTTTAAATGAAGGTGCGAAAACATTTGCAGACCCATTACCTCAGGCTCTCATTTTAACAGCCATTGTTATTAGCTTTGGGGTAACAGCATTCTTCCTTGTACTTGCCTATCGTTCCTATCAGGAGCTAGAAACAGATGATATTAGCTTAATGAAAGGAAGTGATGAGGATGAATAACTTCCTTCTACTGCCCATTATCATTCCTTTCTTCTTCGGCATGATTTTAATGTTTGGGCAAAAAAACCTAAAATATCAGCGAACATTTTCACTACTTGGTATAGGCATTGCACTTATATCGGCCATTTCACTTCTTATGAAGGTTAAAAATGATGGTATACAAAAGGTAACATTTGGCGACTGGCCTGTGCCATTCGGTATTACGATGGTGTCTGATATGGTATCTGTATTACTTGTCACAACAACACTGCTGATTGCATTTTTTGTAGTTTGGTATGGCTTTGGTTCCATCACAAAGGAACGAGAGCGCTTCTTCTACTATCCTGGGATTATGTTTATTTTAACTGGGGTAAACGGAGCATTTACTACAGGTGATATTTTCAACCTTTTCGTATTCTTCGAGGTATTGTTAATGGCTTCGTACCTGCTAATTGTTTTAGGAGGAGAAAAAGGACAGCTTAAAGGCTCAATTAAATATATATTAATCAATGTGATTTCTTCAGCATTATTCGTTATAACAGTGGCCTTCCTATACTCTGTAGTTGGAACCTTAAATATGGCAGATATCGCTGTAAAAATAGCTGAAATCAATCAGCCTGGTATTGTTACTGTTATAGCTGTACTGTTTTTAATGGTATTTGGTTTAAAAGCGGCAATTTTCCCGCTCTATTTCTGGCTTCCAACCTCTTATGCGGCAGCGCCAATACCAGTGCTAACACTATTTGGTGCATTATTAACAAAGGTCGGTATTTATGCCATTACACGCACATATACGCTGTTCTTTGTGCATGATTTATCCTATACACATGATTTACTAATGGCTCTAGCTATTGCAACCATAGCAGCTGGCTGTATTGGAGCACTTGCATACTTTGATGTTAAACTTATTATCATTTACAACATTGTTATTGCAGTAGGCGTTATTTTATTCGGTGTCTCTCAAATGAACGAAGCTTCCTTAAAAGGGGCCATGTTTTATTTAGTGCATGATATGTTGATTAAGGCAGCTCTATTTATGCTAATCGGTATTGTGATCTATATTACAGGTACATCCGATTTACGAAAAATGGGTGGCCTTATGAAAAAATATCCTGCTCTTGGCTGGTTTTATTTAATTGCTGCGTTTGGCTTAGCAGGAATTCCGCCACTTAGTGGATTTGTCGGAAAGCTTCTTATTGCACAAGGAGGCTTTGAGGCGGGCAGTATGTGGAGTAGTATTTTTATTTTAGCTTCATCACTTCTCGTATTATTGTCTGTGATTCGTATTTTCCTTTACGCTTTCTGGGGTGAAGAAAAAGCAACAACAGGTACGGTCAATAAAAAAGTCTACCAAACACTATTTGTGCCTACTGTTCTTTTAGTGCTTATTACTGTAGCCTATGGTGTGGGATCTGAGTGGATTACACCATTTATGGATGATGCGGCAAAACTATTACATGATCCATCTATTTATATAGATGCTGTTATGAAGGGGGATTGAAGCTATGGCATTTCAAATTATTTTAAATTTTGTACTTGCCTTCGTCTGGATGTTCCTTTCTTCTAATTACACAGTAGCGGGCTTTATTGTAGGATTCCTTCTCGGTATTCTATTGCTTATTATGATGCGGAGATTTTTTGCAGCACGTCTCTATGTCTACCGTATTTGGGCAATTATTAAACTAACTTTACTGTTTTTAAAGGAATTAGTATTAGCAAATATACAAGTTCTTCAAGTGGTCTTAAAGCCTAAATTGGATATGCAGCCAGCATTCTTTGCTTATCCTACTGTTCTAAAACAAGAATGGGAAATTACCCTATTATCAAGTCTTATTACCTTAACACCAGGCACAGTAGTTGTTCATGTATCTGACGATGCGAAAACGTTATATGTACATGCAATCGATATTAGTGATGTCGATGAAGCAATTGCAGCAATTCGAGATTCCTTTGAGAAAGCGATTTTGGAGGTGAGTAAATCATGACAACGTTTATTATGGCTGCGATTGTAGTGATTTGCTTATCAATGATAGCCGTTATTTATCGAATGGTTAAAGGACCTTCTGCATCCGATCGCGTTGTCGCTTTGGATTCATTAGGTGTGTCACTCATTTCGTTAATTGGACTATTCTCCATATTAGTAGAGACAAGCTTCTTCCTTGAGATTATATTATTGTTAGCGATTTTATCATTTATCGGTACAGTAGCTTTCTCTAAATTTATAGAGAAAGGAGATATCATTAAACGTGACAATTCTCGCTAATAGTTTAGTTATCTTTTTTATTTCTGTCGGCGTACTGTTTATTGTTGTAACGGCCATTGGTCTTATTCGCTTACCTGATTTGTACACTCGGGCTCACGCTGCCTCAAAGAGTGCAACATTAGGTGTCATGTGTATACTGATCGGCGTATTCTTTCACTTTTGGCTTATCGAGGACCACTTTAATCCCCGTATTTTGCTAGGTATTTTGTTTTTATTTATCACTGGACCAGTTGGAGGTCATATTATGACTCGCTCCTCGTATATCGCTGGTGTAAAACCCTGGAAAGGCACTGTCCGCGATGAGCTTGGACCAGAAATTGAACGCATGAAAAAGGAACAAGGCATAAAATAAAGATAAAAGGATGGCCAATGAAATCATCTAGACTTCATTGGCCATTTTTAACTATTCGATAGCATAAAAAACTCTCTCTCCAAACCGATACCTTCCCAAAATTCGAGTGCTAAGTCATTTTCTAAATCCACATAAACATTTATGACATAAGTATCGTGCTTTTCATCAAACCAATTTACCAACTCTTCTACCAGACGTTTAGCAATCTTCTGTCGTCTATAGGCTGGTAAAACATAGATTTCATCGATTTGACCATAGATCATATCATACAATAAATCCTTTTTCATAGAAGCCAACCCGAAGCCTATAATTTCATGGCTTTCATTAGTTGCGATATAAATAGCCCCATATTGTGATTGCAAATATTGTTCTAGTTGATTTTGAATACCCTCTCTATCACTTTTCTCTAATTCACAATCTGCCGTTTCTTTCGCATTTTCATTCCATAATCCCAATATTTCATTTACTATTTTTTGATTCATACTATCCTTTGTTAGTAACTGAATATGTATGTTCATCTTAGACAACTCCTATACTATTTGATCAATTTTCGCCTCGGCGTAATTGCGTCCGGATTTTGAATTGTGCCCAGGCCTGCACGAGGCAGGTCAGTTAGCCGTTTTCGCAGGATGCGAAGGTTTTAGGTTAACATCCTTTATTCCTTCCTTTTAAAATCCGTGATATCCGCCGGAGGGTTTAGGCCAACCTATGTTGGTCACTCAGGCGTTTTCACAGGATGTGAAGATTTTAGCATGAGTTCCTCTATTTCAGTAGGTGTTTGGACACTCACTGAAAAGGAACCAAAACTGCATTCATCTCACCACCTGTAGAGGTGGGAGTCTTCTACTGAATGAAGATAAATCTATCATCTCACAACATATAGTTTTACTCTAATAAAAAAATCTGCTTCTTAAAAGCAAGCAGATTCTTTAAAATTATATATATCCTCTTGATGTTAAAATGTCAGTAAGTTGGTCTACACATACTTCAATGGAGTTAAGTTCTGTATCTAAAATAATTTCCGGATTTTCTGGCTCTTCATAGGGTGCACTAATCCCTGTAAAGTTTGGGATTTCAGCATTACGTGCCTTTTTATAAAGTCCCTTTGGATCACGCTGTTCACATGTCTCTACAGAGCATTTCACATAGACTTCTATAAATTCCCCCTCCTCTACAAGCGCTCGTACAACTTGACGATCCTCTCGATATGGGGATATAAAGGCTGTTAAAACAATTTGACCATTTTCCACAAAGAGCTTTGAAACTTCTCCAATGCGTCGAATATTTTCCTTTCGTCCTGCTTCATCAAATCCTAAATCCTTATTCAAGCCATGACGAACATTATCACCATCTAGGACAAAGGCTTGATTGCCACGGTCAAAAAGTCGACGTGCGAAAGCATTTGCTACAGAAGATTTTCCTGAGGCAGATAAGCCCGTGAACCATAAAATAAAGCTTTGATGCTTGTTTTGTGTGCGACGCTCCTCTTTCGTAATGGAAGCCTCATGCCAAACAATATTGGAACTCATTTTAAAACCTCCTTACGCATTCCCTTAATCAACACATCCACTACCTCTTTGCGACTAAACGAATTTGGTGGCACTTCACCATTACGCAGCATTTCACGAACCTTTGTACCCGATAAAATCACATGTGCTGTACTATCATGCGGACAAGTTTTAGTGGTTGCCATCCCCTCACAATTGTTGCAATAGAAGCTATGCTCAAACTTAAGCGGGACAATTCCTAATTCATCTTCTGTAAATTGCTCAAATATCTTTTGTGCATCATATGTGCCATAGTAATCACCAACACCTGCATGATCACGCCCAACGATAAAGTGCGTACAGCCATAATTTTTCCTTACAAGTGCATGGAAGATGGCTTCTTTTGGTCCTGCATAGCGCATGGCAGCAGGGAACACGCCTAACTGCACACGATTTTTTGGATAATAATTTTGTAGTAAAACTTCGTAACTTTCCATGCGAATTGCTGCTGATACATCGTCTGATTTTGTTTCTCCAACAAGCGGGTTCAAAAAAAGTCCATCTATCGTTTCTAACGCAGCCTTTTGAATATATTCATGTGCTCGATGCACAGGATTACGTGTTTGGAAACCAACAATTGTTTTCCAGCCTTTGTCTGCAAACAACTGACGCGTCTCAATCGGATCAAAGGAATACGCAGGAAACTTTTGTTCAAGACGTTTAGTTAATGTAATTTTACCACCCACATAAATACTTGGACGTTCATGCAGTTTCTTAACACCTGGATGCTCCAAATCCTCTGTGCCATATACTAGTAACGCCTCTTTTCGTTTATTTGGCTCATAAATATCAGCAACCTCAATCACACCATAAACTTCGTTAGCATAAACCAGCTTTGCCTCATCTCCAGGCTGTAAAGTTATTGCGACTTCCTTTGTTACAGGTAATGTAATCGGAATACTCCATACCGCACCAGATGCTAGACGTGTATGTTCCACAACAGATTCATAATCTTCCTTAGTTAAAAATCCTTCAATCGGACTGTAACCACCTATTGCAATTAGCTCCAAATCACTGAGAGAGATGACATCAAGCTCTATTGCTTTATTTATATTCGTCACATCTTTCTCCGGATGAAAAGCTTGCACTAATTGACCGCCATGTGAATGTAAACTCATAAAAAATTCCTCCTAATTTTATAAAAATACTACGTTATATAGTTTAGTTTGGGTATTGATTTAGCTATTTGATTAATTTTTTTGTTTTTCTTAATTAGGTTTTAAACTTTTTGATCAGGTTCTCGTTATAGTTGATCAGCTTCCACGCTGTTTTGATCGGCTTCTTATTATAGTTGATCAGGTACCCCTCTTTATTGATCAGCTTCCCTTTTATTTGATCAGGTCTCATCCTTTTTTGATCGGCTTCTCAGGTTTTTGATCAGGTCTCTCCCTTTTTTGATCGGCTTCCCGTATTTTTGATCAGGTCTCTCCCTATTATTTGATCGGGTCCCCCTCTTTAATGGTTAAACCACACTCTTTTTTGATCAGCTTCCCCACCATTCCAACCAATTTCATCATCTTTTAACCACTCATTGATTTAGATACCCTCGCCTGAGTCATATATGGAACTTTCTTCTTCTCGCATTGTTCGCATTAAGCTAATGACCCCTAGCGTTCCAACAATAATGCTTCCAATTAGTATGATGGCGTAGAGATCTTTCTCCAAGAATAGCTGCACTAAAAAATAAGAAATGGCTAAAGAAAATATTGGAGATACAATCCAAATTCGAATGATTTTTCTAACAATTTGCTTATGCAGAATTTGTTTTCCGTTTTTCGCCATTCCCATGCCGATAATAGAGGATGAAGTTACTTGTGTTAACGGTACTGGAAGCCCGAAAATAGAGCTAATACCGACAAGCAGTGCACCTGTGCTGGAAATTAAAATACCTTCTGTCTTCTCGAAGCGAACAATCTTCTTCCCATTTGTTTCAAGTACTCGTTTTCCAAGTAGTATGGCTCCAAGCGCTACAAATGCCCCACCAAGCCAAATTCCATTCGTCACACTCATCATCCCTGCACCTACCAATGGTCCAACTGCATTCGCTACATTATTCATCCCCGCTGAAAATGCTTCAAAAAATCCAGCTAGTACAAGGAGAATCGTTAATATCGGTCGATCCTTTAGCAAATCCTTGACACGTAATTTATACAGCCATTTCCCAAAGACTAATGCAATGACAAATGCAATAATTGGAATTATCACCCAAAATGACATGATGACAAGCAATGATTTTACATAAAGCACCTTATAAGCTATCCCTACACCTACAACAGCTCCTACCGTTACTTCACTTGTCGATAATGGGATTCCTAAAAGATTTGCCAGAAAGAGTGAGCTTGTCGCGGAAATTAAAATAATAATAACAACCTTTACAGTGATGTACTCTTGTGGCATAATGCCAGAGCTAATTGTTTTTACTACCTCTCCACCGCCAAGAACCGCTCCACTAAAAACACCTATGGCACAAATCAGCAAGGCTTGCCAGGCTTTTGGAATGGCTCCTGCACCGTAAGCGACTCCCATAGAAGCCGCTGCTCCACTAGCACCTATATTTAATGCAAAAAATAGACTAATCGCTATCGCAACATATTCAAGCATGGCAAAACTCCTTTATTCATGTAAACCACACTCAGTTTTACCAGATCCTTGCCATCTACCTGAACGTAAATCATCCATCGTAAAGGCTGGCTTTGTGCAATGTTCACAGCCAATGCTTGGATAACCTGTGTCGTGCAAAGGATTGTAAGGCAAATTATGCTTTGAGACATATCGCCAAACGTCCTTCCATGTCCAATGAATGAGTGGACAAATTTTAATTGACTTAAATTTATCATCAAGATTGATAAAATTTGTATTTTGACGAGTTGGCGATTGTTCACGACGCAAACCTGAAATCCAAGCTTTTGCCCCTGCTAATGATTGATGTAACGGTGTTATTTTTCGAATTTCACAACACTTATTTGGATTAGACTTCCATAACTCATCACCGTATTGCTCCGCTTGTTGGGCTAATGTAAGTCCAGGCTTTTGCAAAATAATGTTTAGCTGCGGATATTTCTCTTTCACTCGATCAATAGTTTCATAGGTTTCTTTAAAATGAACATCTGTATCTAAAAAAATAATGGTAGCGTCAGGCTTCACCTTTGAAATTAAATCGATTAAGACGATTCCCTCAATTCCAAAGCTACAAGCATAAACGATATCCTCTCCATACTCTGCATAACTCCACTGTAATACCTCCAGCGCAGCCTTAAAGGTTTCATCAATCTTAAAATCCAATGTTGGCTCATGCCAAGTTGCAAATGTTAACATGTTATCCCCCTTATAACGAAAAAAGACGCTCTAACAAAAGACATAGTTATAACATGTCTCATTGCTAAAACGCCTCTAGTTTGACTAGCCAGCTCTTATATGATGATTGTTTACTAGTATTTGCTACCTTGTTCACAATCATTTTTCTTATTACCAAATATATACTAAATTACACCTAGTAGTCAACTAGGCTTTTTAAAAAATTAAATTATTTTTCTAAACTTTTATCCAACATGTGGTGTGTATGTATCTGTTTTAATGATTTTTTTCTCTCTTTCTATGTAAAATTGAACTGCATCTCTTGATGAAGAGCCACTATTTTTTCAAAAATTAGCAATATTTTTTTAATTCCTTGTTGACTAATAGGAAATATATGTTTAATGTATAACTAAGATTTGAACCAAACCAATAAAAATGCTGATCAGAGGATCTGAAGGCCATCTATCTAGAACGAAATATTCTCGTTCTCAGAGATGGTCTTTTGCGTTTTTTTAAATCAAAAAGGAGCGATTTTAATGAAAAAAAGAAAACATCTTTTCCAATCATTAGCACTTATATCCATGCTGACATTGACCTTAACAGGCTGTGGAACTAAATCATCTGAAAGTGATACTGGTGCTTCAGACACAAAAAAATCAGTGGAATTATTTAATGTATCTTATGACCCTACACGTGAGCTATACGATGAATTTAATAAAGATTTTATAAAGAAGTGGAAGGATGAAACAGGTCAAGAGGTGACTATCAAGCAATCTCATGGTGGTTCTGGAAAGCAAGGGCGCGCTGTTATTGATGGGCTAGAGGCTGATGTTGTTACCTTAGCCTTAGCCTACGATATTGATGAGATTGCACAGGCTCGGGATTTATTAAACAAAGACTGGCAAACGGAATTTGAAAACAATTCCACACCTTACACATCCACTATTGTCTTTTTAGTACGCAAGGGCAATCCAAAAGGCATTAAGGACTGGAATGACTTAATTAAGAAAGATGTTTCAGTTATTACACCAAATCCCAAAACATCTGGTGGTGCTCGTTGGAATTATTTAGCTGCTTGGGCCTATGCAGGGAAATTATATAACAACGATGAAACAAAAATAAAAGAATTTATGAATGCCTTATACAGCAATGTGGAGGTGTTAGATTCAGGTGCTCGTGGCGCTACAACAACCTTTGTTGAACGTGAAATTGGAGATGTCCTAATTGCATGGGAGAATGAAGCCTATTTATCCCTTAATGAGTTAGGAGATGATGAGTTTGAAATTGTCACACCTTCTTTAAGTATTTTAGCAGAGCCCCCTGTTGCAATTGTTGACAAGATAGTTGATAAAAAAGGAACACGCGAAGTAGCAGAAGCATATCTAAAGCATTTATATAGTGATGCGGGGCAAGAAATTGCTGCAAAAAACTACTATCGACCACGTAATGAAGAGATTCTAGCAAAATATCAAGACCAATTCCCACAACTTGAGCTTGTTTCCATCGATGATTTCGGAGGCTGGGCTGAAGCACAAGCAAAACATTTTAAAGATGACGGTACATTTGACGAAATTTATGTACCTCAATAAGGAGGCCTGTTATGACAAGTTTAACGATTAATAAAAAACGTCGCATCATTCCGGGCTTCCGTCTTTCTCTTGGTTACACCATGCTCTATGTTAGCTTGCTAGTTTTATTGCCACTTTCTATGATTTTTATTCATACACTGTCCTTAAGCTGGGCAGAGTTTATTGATATTGTGACTGCTCCTAGGGCTGTTGCTTCTTATAAAGTAAGCTTCAGCACAGCGCTCGCTGCTGGTTTACTGAATGTTGTTTTTGGCACAATTATTGCTTGGGTGCTTGTGCGTTACCAATTTCCCTTTAAACGCATTATTGATGGGCTTGTTGATTTACCGTTCGCTTTACCAACTGCTGTAGCAGGAATAGCCTTAACATCACTTTATGCACCCAATGGCTGGATTGGTCAATTTTTCAGCTTCAAAATTGCATTTACACCACTTGGTATTATCATCGCCCTAACGTTTATCGGGCTGCCATTTGTCGTTCGTACAGTACAACCTGTTTTACAAAGTATTAGTGCAGAGGTCGAGGAGGCCTCTGCAAGTCTTGGTGCAACACGTTTACAAACCTTCGGAAAAGTCATTTTACCAGAGCTGGCTCCTGCCATTTTGACAGGCTTTTCATTAGCTTTTGCACGTGCACTAGGAGAGTATGGTTCCGTAGTTTTTATCGCTGGAAATATGCCGATGAAAACCGAAATTACACCGTTAATTATTATGACGAAGCTAGAACAATATGATTATGCTGGTGCTACAGCTATAGCATTAGTCATGCTCATTACATCGTTCATACTATTATTCAGCATAAATATCATACAATGGCTGGCAAATCGTCGCTTTGTACAGTAGGAGGTATATATGGAACAATCTACAGTTATTCAGCAAGCTGCTCCTGAAAAAAATAAAGCCATAGCAAAGTCTTCAGCCTTACAAGAACCTCGCTTCGTTCGTTATACTTTGACATTTATTGCGTTAGTTTTTTTAGGATTTTTTATTGTTTTGCCACTAGTATCTATTTTCATCACTGCCTTCCAAAAAGGCGTAGACGTGTATATGGCAGCCATTACACATCCAGATGCCTTAGCGGCTATCAAGCTAACTTTAACAGTTGTTGTGATTGCCGTCCCATTAAACGCGATTTTTGGTATTATGGCTGCCTGGGCATTAACAAAATTTAATTTTAAAGGGAAAAATTTATTACTAACAATTGTTGATCTTCCTTTCGCAGTATCCCCTGTTATCGCAGGATTAATATTTATCTTATTATTTGGTGCACAGGGTCTATTTGGCGATTGGCTCTTTGAAAATGATATTAAGATTGTTTTTGCGCTTCCAGGGATTGTTCTTGCTACTATTTTTGTTACGTTGCCCTTTGTTGCGAGGGAACTCATTCCTCTTATGCAGACACAGGGAACCTCTGAGGAGGAGGCTTCCATATCACTAGGTGCAGGCGGCTTTAAAACATTTTGGCATGTGACATTACCAAATATCAAATGGGGCTTATTATACGGGCTTATTCTATGTAACGCTCGAGCGATTGGCGAATTTGGTGCCGTTTCTGTTGTATCGGGACATATTCGAGGGATGACAAATACTATGCCCCTTCATATTGAAATTTTATACAATGAGTACCAATTTGCAGCAGCCTTTGCCGTTGCTTCGCTTATGAGTGTTATTGCCATCATTACACTTATTGTGAAAGATATTATTGCCTGGAAATCAAAATCTGTTTAAAGGAGACATTGCCATTATGAGCATTCAAATAAAAAACGTATCAAAAAAGTTCGGTTCCTTTCAAGCTTTACAGGATATTTCCCTCCATATCCAATCTGGTGAACTCGTTGCCCTTCTTGGCCCATCTGGTTCAGGGAAAACCTCTTTACTACGTGTAATTGCTGGTCTGGAAACCTCTGATGTTGGTGAAATTTTATTTGACGACCAATTGATTACAGACCGTCATCCAAAGGAACGAAATGTAGGCTTTGTATTCCAGCATTATGCCCTTTTTCGACATATGACAGTATTTGATAATGTTGCCTATGGTCTTAAAGTACGTCCTCGTAAAACAAGACCCTCAAAATCAGAAATTAAAGACAAAGTGATGGAGCTATTACGTCTTGTTAAACTGGAAAATTTCGCTGAACGTTTCCCAACTCAGCTTTCAGGTGGGCAACGTCAGCGTGTGGCACTAGCTAGAGCACTTGCCGTGGAGCCGAAGGTGCTTTTATTAGATGAACCCTTTGGTGCACTTGATGCTAAGGTAAGAAAAGAGTTACGCAGATGGTTACGAAAACTTCATGATGATTTCCACATTACAAGTATATTTGTCACACATGATCAAGAGGAGGCACTGGATGTAGCGGATCGCATCGTTGTGATGAACAATGGCCAAATCGAGCAAATTGGTAGTCCAGATGAGGTTTATACAAACCCTAAAAGCCCATTTGTTTACGATTTTTTAGGAAATGTAAATATTTTCAAAGGACGCTTACATAATGGTAAATTAACACATGGTGAATTTGCTATTGATGTACCTGACTCACATGCACACACTCAGGATGATGCTATAGGCTACGTTCGTCCACATGATATTCAAATTGAAAAAACCGCTGTTACAGGTACAGTACCTGTCAAAATAAGTCATATTCATTTACTTGGTCCAATCGTACAAATTGAGTTACACCGTGAGGATATCGGCGAATTTCTAGAAGCTGAATTGTCAAAAGAGCAATTTCTTTCCCTAGAACTTAAAATCGGTGATCAAGTATATGTAAAACCAAAGCAGCTAAAGGTCTTTATCCCTGAAGATTTCTCCATCTAAAGTTTTAATGTAGCATACTCTCAAGCCGCTCTTTTTTATAAGAGTAGGCTTATTTTTTATGAGAATTAATTTTAATATGTACCTTTCTACTCAATTTTCCTAATTTACTATTTATTTAACCTAATTTTAACCTTTCTCTTCTATAGTAGTAGACAAATGATTTTATAACTTCAATAACAGGAAATGAAAATGTTAAGAATTAATCTTCCCAGTAAAGCAATCTATTTTCATGAATTCGCAAGTATACAACAAATGCAAATAACCAAACAGTCATTTAAATAACGTAAACTTTCCCTTTTTATTGAATTGTAAAAATTATGATCACTAGTTCCGGGAAACCTTCTCCAGACTAACAACACTCTTTTTGGCTCACTATATCAAATATTTAAAACAATGAAGAATATCTTATAGAGTGGGCAATCACTTACAATACCTTGACAAAAGAAGGAGGAAAAAATGGAACGAATCAATCAAATTATGGCACCTTTATTAGCATCGATAGTACTTTTATTCATGCTAATAACTGGACCTATTACAAATGTATCTGCATCTACGCAACCATGTGTAACCATTGGTGATCAATCAAATTCAAATTATAGCAGCCTTAATCTGGGTTATTTTGATAGCCTAACTCAGACCTTTACAGCCAAACATACGACTAATTTAACCGCCCTGGATATTTATTTGCAGCATGACCTTGCGGGAAGTGAAGTATGGGTCGATTTATTATCTCTGTCCGCAGGTGATCTATCGCCTGGAACGGTAATCGCACAGTCAAAAAGTATGATACAAGGGACTGGGTGGAGAACAATGAATTTTCCAACATCTGTTTCGCTTGTCGCTGGACAGAAATACGCAGTCAAAGTCTATCAGGTTAGTGGAAACAATCTCGTAACCATGCTGTCTGTATCAGCAAAAGAATATATGGACGGTATCTTTTATGTAGAAAAGGATGCTGTACGCCAGATCAGCAATCAGGAAAACATGAGATTAAGACTGTATACGAGTAAAGGAGATCCTAGCAGGGCTACAACCAATTTAAGCAGCTTAACACCGATGGACAATGTACTCCGTTTTGAAAGTGATCCAGTCAACTTAAAATACTTGGCCATCACTCTTCCAAGTGCATCTACTTTTACGCTGGCACCAACCTTAGAGACCCCCGCGGATTCATATTTGGAGATTAACGGCAGTTCAGGTATAAGTGGAGCCCCTTATACGATATCCGTGAATGAGGGGATAAGTACGATTGATTTCACTGTTATAAAAGGAGATTGTACTGAAAAGAAAACATATACAGTCAATGTCGTGAAGGATACGATAGCACCTACAATTACGGGCACAATTACACCTCAACCAAACGCAGCAGGATGGAACAACAGTGATGTAACTGTACGCTGGACTGTAAATGATAGTGCTTCTGAAATTGATCCTATGACGATACCTAGTGATCAAATTCTAACCGCTGAAGGTGACAATCTGCAAGTGACGGGAACTGTGAAAGACAAGGCTGGAAATAGTGCGACTGAAACTGTAAGAATTAAAATTGATCGTACACCTCCAACCATAATTGGAGAGGCAACAATACCCCCTAACTCTGCTGGTTGGTACAATGGGGATGTAATTATAAGCTGGACAGTCTCTGATGCACTTTCAGGAATTGATCCATCTACTTCACCAAGCAACAACGTTATTACAGGAGAAGGTGACAATTTATTTGTGACAACAAACGCGAGCGATAATGCTGGAAACAGTACAAATGCAACGGTGAGTGGGATTAAGATTGATCGCACTGCACCAGTGACGACATTAGCACCGCCTGTCCTTTTGTCAAACGGTACTACGAGACTTACACTAACTGCAACTGACACCCTTTCTGGAGTGAAGCAGACTTTTTACCAGATAGATAATGGTAATGTAGAGACTGGGAATATTGTCGACTTTCAAACAGATGGAACGTTTGTATTAAAGGCTTGGAGCAAAGACAATGCGGGTAACGTGGAGCAGGCACAAAGTATTCAGGTGGATGTGGATCAAACCGAACCCTACTTTATACAAAATTATCCTAGGTTAGAGATAATCGGAGAGACTACTGCTGATTTACTACTTAAAATAAATGAACCAGGTCATGTCTACTACACAGTTCTCTCTAACGGAACAGCTCCAACTGCTGCACAGGTTAAGGCGGGAACAGATGCATTAGGAAATTTACTCTCTGCCAACCTGCAAGGAAGTATTGCTATAGTGGGAAATAAGGAAGAAAAAATTAGCCTATCAGGACTGCAAAAATCAACGAAATACACTATTTATTTAGTAACGGAAGATCAAAAGAGTAATCTTATGCAAAACGTCAAAGCTCTATCGTTAGCAACATCAACTCCCCCATCAGCTAATAGCTATACGGTATCCTTCGAGTCAAACGGCGGAAGTATTGTAACCGATCAAAGCGTTTTGTATAACACAACTTTAAAAGAGCCATTAACTACAAAAGAGGGTTATACATTCGGAGGATGGTACAAAGATGCAGCTTTTACAAATGCATGGAATTTTACAAAAGACGTTGTAACGGAACGGATAATTTTGTACGCAAAATGGATTATGAACAGTACTTCAGGTGGTGGTTATATTCCTAATCCTGAGCCAAATCCAAGTCCAATACCAGTTGAAACACCAAAATCGGAACAACCTGTCCCAACACCTGAAGAACCCGAGCAACCTGAAGGAATGACACCAACTTATCGCTTCACTGATATTACTAACAATTGGGCAAGGGATATGATTGAGGACATTTCGGAGCGTGGTATTATCACTGGTTATCCAGATGGCACGTTCCGACCGAACGAACCAATAAAACGACAACATATTGCGGTCATGTTGGCACGTGCATTTGTGCTAACAACTAAACGTGAAGCTGTGCCATTTAGTGATGTACCCCAAAACCATCCATACTATGATTCTATAACGAAACTTCAACAAGCTGGTATCGTAGATGGATCAAACGGTGCATTTAATCCAAACGCACCTATGACACGTGGTCAAATGGCAAAGATTCTCGTACTTGCATTTGGTTTAACACCTGAAGGAACAAGTACATTCCACGATGTTCCTGCCACGCATTGGAGCTATAACTATATATCCGCACTCGCCGATTCTGGTATAGCATTAGGCGATAATGGTAACTTCAAACCTAATGAACCAGTGACACGAGCACAATTCGTGGCATTTATGTATCGGGCACTGAACCTATAATTTGAAATACGCTACAAAGCCTTTGACTAGACTTTGTAGCGTATATTAATTCTTTCTCCTGTCTCTATTGATGATGAAACTCTCTTCCATCATAGACTGCTGTTACATAGCCAGCCCGAATAACAAAATCTCCAAAATGCTCTCCCTCTAAACGATCCTTGGCAAAATGCAGAAGAATTGGACGAAGCTCTGCTAAAATTTCCTCTTCACCGATATTTTCACGATATATTTTATTAAGACGATTTCCTATAAAGCTTGCCCCTAGATACATATTGTACTTTCCTGGCCCTTTACCGATAAAGCCAATTTCAGCCATAGCAGCTCGTGAACAACCATTAGGACAGCCAGACATCCGAATAACGATTTCCGTCTCGCTTAGGCCGGCCTCATCAATAATTGTATCAATTTTTGTAATCAGGGAAGGTAAGTAGCGCTCCGCTTCAGCCATCGCTAGCCCACATGTTGGTAGCGAAACACAGGCAATAGAATTACGTCGTAAAGCAGAATAGTGCGCACCATCTGTTAGCTTGTATTCTTCAATAAGAGCCGCAATCTTTTTCTTCTTTTGCGGAGTAACAT
Organism: Lysinibacillus sp. FW301-JW8; assembly: GCF_058788755.1. Classification (NCBI taxonomy): domain Bacteria; kingdom Bacillati; phylum Bacillota; class Bacilli; order Caryophanales; family Bacillaceae; genus Lysinibacillus; species Lysinibacillus sp. FW301-JW8. The sequence continues at coordinate 10,960 of NZ_JBYTBB010000049.1, read as the reverse complement.
TGCCAATCATTAAATTTTGGTTTGGCGTTAAGCGAAAATCACCCGTGTGTACCTTCGCAATTTCGCGTAGCCCTGTTAGCAGTTGATAGTCTTCAAAATCCTTAATACGACCATTTTGAATAAATAGAGTATAATGCCATTTCCCCTCTGCCCCTTTAATCCAGCCAAACTCATCACCTGTACGATCGAATGTATATGGACGTGTTTCTTGAATATTCCAGCCTAGACGACGTGTGAGCTCCTCATTAAACCATTCAAGCCCTCTTGCATCAATTGTATATTTAAAACGAGCATTTTTACGTACGGAACGATTGCCATAATCGCGTTGAATCGTAATAATTTTTTCTGCTGTTTCCAGTAATTTATCAGGTGTGATAAAGCCAATAACCCGAGCAAGCTGTGGGTATGTTTCATGATCACCATGCGTCATGCCCATCCCACCACCTACTGCAACGTTAAAGCCAACTAACTTACTCTCCTCAACTATCGCAATTAATCCGATATCTTGTGAAAATACATCTACATCATTACTTGGAGGAACAGCTATACCAATCTTAAATTTGCGTGGTAAATACAATGAACCATAAATTGGTTCAATTTCTTCCTCTTGACTGTCTACTACCTTTTCACCATCTAGCCATAGCTCATGATATGCTCGTGTTCTAGGAAGTAAATGCTCGCTTAACTTTGCGGACCAATTGTAAATTTCCTCATGTAATGCTGATTGATTTGGATTGACATTACACATAACATTACGGTTTACATCCCCACAAGCAGCAAGAGAATCCAATAATACATCGTTAATTTCCTGCATATATTTTTTGACATTCCATTTTAAAATACCGTGTACCTGGAACGCCTGACGAGTTGTTAATTTTAAGGAACCATTGCCGTACTTTCTTGCCATTTCATCCATTACTAACCACTGAGCTGGTGTAGCTGCTCCACCTGGTGTACGTACGCGCACCATAAATTGATAAGCGGGCTCTAGCTTTTGACGCTGCCGTTCATTACGTAGATCACGGTCATCTTGTAAATAACTTCCATGAAATTTCATCAGTCGATTATCATCCTCTGGAATTCCTGAACTTAATGGATTATTCATCGTACGTTCAAGTGTTCCACGCAGATAATTACTTTCACTTTTTATACGCTCTACATCACTAGGATTTCCTGGTTGTGGAGGTAAAATAATTTTTCCTGTCATGTTTCTTCTCTCCTTTATTAATAAACGTCACGTTGATAGCGATTCTGTTGTTTTAGTTCATTGACAAAGGCTTTCGCTTCCTCTGGCGTTTTTTGTCCTTGTTGCTCTATCAGACGATGTATTGTGGCATCGACATCTGCCGCCATCGCTTTTTCATCACCACATACGTAAATAACAGCCCCTAGCTCCAACCATTCATAAAAAGCTGCTGCATTTTCTTCAATTTTATGTTGCACATAGATTTTTTTATCAGTATCTCGTGAGAAGGCTACATCCATTTGGGTTAGTGTGCCAGAGGCAAGCCAACGCTGCCAATCTGTTTGATAAAGGAAATCTGTCACAAAATGCTGATCACCAAAGATTAACCATGCCTTTCCTTCAATCCCAAGTTCCTCACGCTCCTCTAGAAATGCACGATATGGAGCCACACCTGTACCCGCACCAATCATAATAATTGGTGTGTCCTGTTGCACTGGTAATCTAAAATTGGGATTTTTATGCACATATATTGGTAATGTATCACCAATTTGAATACGCTCCGCAACACTGCCAGAGCAAACGCCAAGACGTTGACGTCCATTTGTCTCATAGCTTACTTTCCCAATAGTTAAGTGCACCTCTTCATTATTTGCCTTTTGACTACTAGCAATGGAATAAAGTCGTGCAGGAATTTTACGTAACAGCTCTACAAATTGCTGTGCATTCCATGAAAATGGTGCAAAATCTTCAGCGACATCAAGCAAATCTCTTCCCTTTGCATAGTCCTTCCAAGCGTTAGCATCTTCTACCATCTTTGTATATTCCTTATGAACTGTATAGGCACCAATCTTTTGTAATAGTGGCTTGGATAGCACTGTTATTTCTAGCTTCTTTTGCAAGGCTTCTCTTATCGATACTTTTTCATCAAATACACTTACCTCAGTTAGAGGATCAAACTGAAGTGCTGTTAATAAAGCATCGACTAATTTTTCATCATTTTCTGGCAAAATACCGATGCTATCTCCAGGCTCAAAATAGAAATTTGTACCCTCAATTGATAATTCAACATGACGCGTCTCTTTGTTGGAGCCCCTGCCATTTAAATTAATGCTTTCTAGTACTTCAGCATAAAAAGGATTTTTTCGAGAATATGTAGAATCCCGCTGTACTGTCTGATCTGTTGTCTCTAATGTAGCAGTTACATCAGCCTGCTGTAGGAGCTCCTTCTGAACAGCTGCAAACCATTGTGCTGCAGCATCATCATAATCCACATCACAATCTGTACGAGGGACAATCTGAGTAGCCCCCAATTTGGCAAATTGCTCATCGAAATCTTTCCCTGTTTTACAGAAGAATTCATAGGAGCTATCCCCTAAGGCTAGTACCGAATAGTGTAAATTCTCTAGTTTCGGAGCGCGCTTACTATGCAAAAATTCATAAAACTGTATGGCTTGATCAGGTGGGTCCCCTTCACCATGTGTACTGACAATGAGTAAAAGGTTTGTAAGCTTTTTTAAATTATTAGGCTTAAATCTCGCTAATGATGAAACTGTCACATCTACATCATTGCTTTTCAATGCAGACGCATATTTTTCAGCTAGACCCTGGCTATTACCTGTTTGTGAACCATATAAAATCGTCACTGTTTTAGTGCTTGGTGTTACCGTTGGCGGTACTTCCTCAGGTATAGTATTGATTGTTGCTAGCGGTGCACTTAAATAACCGTTTAGCCAAATTCTCTGCTCTCCAGTTAGTTTAGGGAGCAGCTCATTTAATAGCTTTACCTGCTCCTCATTAAATGGACTATTTATTACTTGCAGTTTCAAATCTTGCCACCTCACGTATTAGTATCATTTCTTTTCTTCATTGAGTCGGCGCCAAACCTTTTTTGGCTGGCGCTATTTTTTCTGTAAAAATCAATTATGCCTCGGCATAATTGCGTCCGGAATCGGCTTTGTGCTTGCACAAAGAAAACCTTTCTGATTCAGTGACATCTGCCAGAGGCTTTAACTTCTTTCAGTAGGTGTTTGGACATTCACTGAAAAGCAACCTAAACCCGCATTCATCTCACCACCTATAGAGGTGGAAGACTTCTGCTGAAAGAAGTTAAATTATCGAAGTCTTATTTTTTCCTTTTTTTCAATTTGGACCACATAGGAATTTTGGATAATTAAAGTAATTGATCCATGACTCACAGTATTTAAAATTTGACGGACATTATCTAATGCTAGATTTACATTTTCAGCCCTTTTATCTACCATGACAGAACACCTTCCTTATGACATGCTAATAATTCGACAATACGTTCCACTAAAACTTCCCTTACATTATGGTCGTAGCCTAAACTTTCACATAATGTGATGTTACGATTCTCATATTCTTGCAATCGCTTTGTTATACTTTGTCGAAGAATTCCTGTAAACAATAAATACGGCACGATAAATACTGGATCAGCCTTATTTTTCTTTTGCTGTAGCCACTCTTCAAAAGTTGGACCTATTCCATACAAATAACATGTGTCTACGGCAATATAAGCATATTTATCACGTAGCCTTACTGCAATTTTAGCTAAATCCCTCTTGACTTCTGGATCACTGCTCCCACGACCAATTAGTAAAACACTTGCATTGTTAGTAGGTAATTTTGTTTCTAAAATCCTAGTGTGTAGTGTGTCAATTAATAATTCATGGATACCAAGTGGTTCACCATATGTAAAGGTTATATGTGGATGCTGTTTTTTCGCTCTTTCGATTTCGCTTGGAATATCCTGCTTTGCATGCTGAGCAGCTAGCAATAAAATAGGCATGATCGCGATAGCTGTAGCCCCTCGTTTAATACAGCTATCGATCCCTTCAGCAATGGTGGGTACTGCCAATTCTAAGAAACAAATTTCTTGAATTGGAATATCAATCTCCAGTTGTACGCCCTTTAGAAAGGCAATGGCTTGCTCCACGCCTGCCTTTACACGGCTTCCATGAGCAATATATAAAATGGCTTGCATAAATCCACATCCTTACACAGAATTTTTTACTAACTGCGGCTGTGGAATGCTTTGCTCAAACCATTGAATTGATTCCCTCAATGTAACAACCTTTCCCACTACAATTATGCTTGGGTTTTGGATATTTTCTCGTTGTACAATCTTTTCTATAGTCGCTAAAGTACCCGTAACTGTTTTTTGCTGAGAAAGCGTACCCCAATGAATAAGCGCTACAGGAGTTTCTTCATCGCGACCATACTTAAGCAGCTGCTGACGAATATAGGGAAGATTGCCAACCCCCATATAAATCGCAATTGTATCAATTCCTTTTGCAAGACTTTCCCACTGTATGGCGTCATCCTTGCCCTCTCTCATATGACCTGTAACCATCGCAAAACTTGAGCTTAAATCGCGATGTGTTACTGGAATTCCCGCATAGGCTGGTGCGGCTATCCCAGAAGAAATCCCAGGAACAATTTCAAATGGAATATTATGCTGTACTAGCACCTCTGCTTCTTCTGCACCTCTGCCAAATACGAATGGGTCACCTCCCTTTAATCTCGTTACAATTTTCCCCTGCTGTGCATAGCTGACAATTGATTGATTAATATGCTCCTGAATCATGGCATGCTGCTGAGGCAGTTTACCGCAAAAGATAAGTTGAGCTTCCTTTTTAGCATAAGCCAGCAACTCTTTATTAATGAGTCTGTCATATAAGATGACATCAGCACATTCGATACACCGTAATCCTTTGACAGTGATCAAATCCACATCTCCAGGACCAGCACCTACTATAAAAACTTTCCCCATTTCTTTTCACTCCTTCTCGTCTCTTGTTAGAGATAGAAAAAAGACTCATATTATCCATGGGCATAGCGATGCCTATGAACAATAAGAGCCTCTAGTTTGCTAGTCAGCTACGTTTTCAATTCTTAGTAATATAATAAGAATAATAAATAATTTAGTATATTCTGTCAACAGTTTATTTCATGCCATTTTATGATTTTTTCAAGAACAATACCAATTAACAATCATGAAAACATTTACAAATTAAGAAAAAACCAGCTGCCGATGTAATTTCGACAACTGGTTAACATATACCACTTATTCAGCTTAAAAAGGTCTACGATACCGTGGTGGAAATGGTCGACTTGGATGGAAATATGGACCTGGTGGAAATGGACGATAGTTTGGATAAAACGGTGGAAATGGACCAAATTGTGATCCAAGAAAACTCCCTAAAAAACCTCCAAAAAACGGTGCACCGAATGACCAAAAGCCTCCTCCTGGATAACCTCCGAAAAATGGCATAAGCTACCTCCCTTTTTACTTTATCCTATGTAGGGAGGGCACAACTATCACATGTACATCGCCTAAGCTAATTGACATTATAGAGGGATAACTTATCTTCTATCATTTTCACTACCTGAACAAGTTGACACCCACCATAACGTTTTTAATTTTCTTCTCCTAATCGTTGCACAAAGTTTGCAATAGTTCTTACCATTACACCTGTTCCACCCTTTGGACCTAGATCATGTATAGCAACTGCATCAGATGTGCCCGCGATGTCTAAATGAATCCATGGTGTATCGCCAACAAACTCACCAACAAAGCCTCCACCAAAAATCATATGTCCATCTCGGCCTGGAGAATTATTTAAATCAGCAACATCTGATTTACGAATTCGCTTTTTATCACTTTCTGTTAACGGCATGCGCCATACAAATTCATCTGTTTCCTGTGAAGCTTCCATGAATGCAGCAAAGAAATCATCATCATTCGATAATGCCCCAGTTTTATCCATACCAAGTGCTGTAATTACCCCACCTGTTAATGTTGCTACGTCAATTATCGAAGTTGCCCCTTGCTGTTTAGCATAGGTAGTAGCATCTGCTAATACTAAGCGTCCCTCAGCATCCGTATTTAATATTTCAACTGTTTTACCACTATATGTTGTAATAACATCATCAGGTTTAAATGCTGTATCCGAAACCATATTATCAGTGGAACCAATAACAGCTACAACATTTTTATTTGGACGTAATTCACCAATGATTTTCATAGCGCCAAGCACTGCTGCTGCACCGCCCATATCGCCCTTCATGCCTACCATTGAATCCTTTGGCTTTAAGGAGTAGCCGCCTGTATCGTATGTAACGCCTTTACCTACAAGACCAATTGGCTCTTCAAAGTCTTCAGTAGCCTTATATTTTAATGTGATTAATCGAGGTTCTTCATGGGAGCCCTGATTAACACTTAAAATACCGCCCATACCAAGCTCCTCTAATTGTACTTTATTTAAAATCTCAACTTCAAAATCATAGTCTGTCGCAAGAGACTCTGCATAATTAGCCATGTCTGTTGGTGTCAGAAGATTCGGTGGTAAATTAATTAGGCTTCGTGCTTCGTTCACTGCATCTGCATAAATAATCCCTACTCCAAAGCTTGCCACTACCTCATCAATATCATTAGCTTTAGTTACTAGATGGATAGCCTCAATGCGCTTATCGACCTCATTTGAAGTTGTTTTATAATGAGGAATTGCGTAATAACCAAGACCTGTTCCCTCACCAGCTAAAAATGCAACATCTGCAACAGTAATATCTTCTGTCGTAAATGATTCAAGCCAAATTGAATACTCCTTAACCTTTAAGGCTCTTAGCTCCTTACCTACTAAACCAAATGCTGCACGTATAACGCCTTCTGTTAGATTTTTACGTTCATCTAATCCCACAAATAAAATACGTTTAAGATTAGCGTGATCTTTCATAAATGGCAATTTTGTTATTTTTTTTAGCTCTGTCGATACGTCCCCTGCGCTAAGCCACGCATTAATGGATTCCCCGTAAAATGATGAAAAACTATCCCATTCCTGCATTTGTTCACGATGTTTTGTGACTCCTACCACTAATACTTCAGTAGAAATCGTTTCAAATGATTTTGCTTCTTTTACAATATGCATGTTAATTCCTCCATTCATTCTCCATTATACCTAAGTTTCAGAAAACACGTAATATTTGGCTATAGCTTCTTTTAGAAAATAATGAATGTTATAATAAAAGCAATTATTAGTGAAGGTTGTGATGATTATGAGTTTACTTCAAAATACCCCTTTACTCGTTGCCCTCTTCGCAGTTCTCTTTGCACAATTTGTCAAAATTCCTATTCATTTTTTAATGGCCAGACAGATTAAATGGGGACTGATTACTTCTACTGGAGGAATGCCCAGCTCACATTCCGCTTCCGTTACAGGACTTACGACCTCTATCGCCTATGAAACTGGATTAGATTCTCCAATTTTTGCTGTAGCCGCTATGTTTTCATTTATCGTTATGTATGATGCAAGCGGTGTTCGCTATCAGGCAGGTCAACATGCAGCCATATTAAATCAGCTACGGAAGGACTTTCAAACTTTGCTTCATGATTTAAAGAAATGGCCGCAAATGGATGGGCAAGAAAAAATGGAAGAGCTGAAAACATTGCTAGGTCATAAGCGAAGCGAAGTTTTTTTCGGGGCACTAACAGGCATTTTTATCGCCATCATCACCTACCAGTTACTATTATAAAAAAGACACCTCCTCATGCTGGATTAGAAAATAAAAATCAGTATTTATCTCTACATCAATACATGGAGATAAATACTGAAACTTGTTAAAACATTCGATATCCACTTTTACGTAAATAAATCATGACAATCCCGGCTACTATAGAACCTGCAAAGCCACCAGATAGTATAGCAATATCTACAAATTGCAATGCTTGTAATTTATCGATTAATGCTGGAAACGCAGAGCCTGGCTTGAAAATATAATCTAAAAAGCTTACATCATCGACAATAAAAATCACAACAATTGGATACACAATTGCCATTAACCATGTCATTCGCAGAAGCATATTTAATAAAAATCCGATACCAAAGAACATGACGAAAAATAACAAAATTGAAATGATTAGCTGAACTAATGAAACTGGACCATCCATGTATGTATAACCTCCGTTTTTCTCTCATTAGTTTACATGATTACGACAACGCTTTCAATGAACATAGCCTTGTTTTCGCTTGTTCGTCATATTTAGGAAAATCATTTTGATTTTGCTAAACGCCAACATTTAATAAAAAACCGCTGTAGCTCCAATCATTTTTTAAAGAATAATCGATAAGACGAGTAGCCAAACACCTCGCCTGGATTAATGCCCTCAATCCCTTGTAACTGGTGTTTTTCAAATTGATTGGAGGCCATCTCTCTTAACATAACAGATGTCATTTCATCTTGTGCCAGCTCCTGTGGGTACATCCATCTTGCCTCTAACAATTCATTTTCTTGAATACAAATCAGCTGTTGCTCATCTATCATTCGACAATAAAAAATTGCCATATTATCACTAACTTCACCACGAATAACACCCGTACGAAAACCAATTAAGCCAGATACGCAGCAATCAATTCCTGTTTCTTCCTTTAATTCTCTGACAACAGCCTCATCTACCGTTTCACCCGCATTGACAAATCCAGCTGGCAATGACCATCTTCCCTTTAAGCCACTATATGCTTTTTTTACAACCAGCCATTGACCGAACTTATTGACAGCAACTCCAGCAACCCCCAACCAAACTTTCCCTCTATCTTTCTTCATCTCATTCACCTCTTATATCAATATTATAACTGCTCATTTTCTAAACGGAGAAGCATTAATTCTGAATTTTTAGTGTTTAGCTAAAAAATGCAACAAAAAAACCCCCTCGCAAGAAGGGCGAGAGAGGCTGATTTTTACTACTATAGATATAAGAATTCGTTACATCCTGAACCTATTTCATAACTTAGATTGAATCCTGCATTTTCAAATGTTCCAATTGCCAATTAAGCCTCAAGATATTTTTTAATTTGGTCACATGCTCTTCCCCTATCGTATCGATAAGTTGCTGCTCAATTTCTGCTTTGTATTGTTCATTTTTTTCATAGCATTCTTCACCAAATTTAGTCATACTAATAGCTTTATGTTTCTTACTATGCTCAACTTTACAAACTGTTACTAGTCCTTTGGCTTCCAAATTTTTTATGAATTTATGAGTTGCCTGTCTAGAAAAATCAACATCCTTAGCCACATCTGAAATCGTTAATTGCTTTTTATATATTTTACCCAAAATATTCCATTCAGAATTAGAAATATAAATATGATTTTGTTTATTCCACTTCTCTTCAGCAAGCCGTCGAAGTATTTCATGACGTTCGCTTAATAAATCAATGATATCCCGATTTTGCAATTCGTCCTTCAACTTATTCACCTTCATTCCATATTTTTCGTTAATAATATACAAAAAAAAATACCACTCGTCAACTAAGTTGACAAAATATATTTATTTGATTATACTTAATTTAGTCAACTAAGTTGACAATTTATTTTGTTGGAGGGAAAATACATGTATAATGTTGGCGATGTAGTCATTTATTCATCACATGGACTTTGTTCAATTGAAGATATCTGTGAACAAACTTTTAGCGACATTACAAAAACTTACTACGTTTTGCATCCATTAAATGATTCAAAATTAACCATTCGCACCCCTATTGACAATGCAAAAAAACAGCTTAGAGACATCATAAAAAAAGATGAAGCCCTCAAAATTCTTCATTCGTTTACTTCTCCTGGTGTTGAATGGATAGAACAAAACACACATCGTATGCGATCTCATATAGAAATTATTAAATCCGGTGATCGACAAAAGCAAGCAAGTCTCTTAAATACTTTACTAAGAAAAAAGCTTGAATTTCTTGCACAAGAAAAAAAATTCCCAAATCAAGAAGAAAAATTACTTCTAACCTTACAGGAATCCATTTTCTCAGAATTTTCGATTGCCCTTAATAAACCCTCAGAGGAAATTTATGAAGATGTATTAACAAAAATTCAATAACATTTTTTGGTACATAAAGAAGCCACAACCATCTCTATAATTGAGATCATTGTGGCTTCTTTCATATTTAATCAAATCATCACTAGCATCGCATTAAAATAATGCCTCATTCAAATTAATCATAATTTTCTGTAATTACATGTAAGCACAAAAAAGTCCTTTATAATGGTTTGGTGGTAGTAACCTATCCAAATCCAATAAAAAGGACCAATCTCATGGATAAGATTACACGAAAAACATCATTTGAACAATGGTTTTCACCGATTTCAACAGAAAAAATGCAGGAATACGTGGAAAACCACCAATTAAACTACTATACAAAGAAGCTATACATGGTTTCCTTTCTAAAAATACTCTTGTATGCACAGTTGAACGAAACCGAAAGTATGCGCGCTGTGCGTGACGCGATGTTTTCAGAAGAACTCCAGCAGCTCACCAATTTAGATTCGATTAGCAACTCGCAATTAGGACGCCGATTGAATCAGGTACCAACCGAATTCTTTCAACAGATTTTTCTCGATTTGGTGGCGCAAATTCATATGAAAACTGAATTTAAGCAACACCGGAAAATATCGACGCCCTTAAAGATCATTGATTCCAGTACGCTGCCTCTGAATTTGAACAATCATAAGTGGGCCAAGTTTCGCAAAACCAAATCGGGTGTCAAACTGCATTTACGCCTCGTCTACATGGAAAAAGACTGTTCTTATCCCGACAAGGCGGTGCTCACGAATGCAATAGAACATGATAGCGGGCAGCTTGAAGTGTTGGTCGACGATAAGGAATGCATGTACGTATTCGACCGAGGCTACTTAGATTATGAGCGTTTTGATCGGATGACCGATGACGGCTATTTCTTTGTCTCGCGCTTGCGTAAAAAT
>NZ_JBYTBB010000048.1:0-42581 GCF_058788755.1 Lysinibacillus sp. FW301-JW8 | reverse complement strand
CCACTGGAAAGCGAGTAGCCTGGAACGGAAATCACCTTCATTTGAATTAGTAGTATTCACAAAGAGTCCCTTGACCAATTAGTTTTTCAACACTATGAGCAGCAAGTTCATGAAATGACACTTGCTACTTCTATATTAGTTAAAGCGTTGCGCAATCATATCATAAATATAACGTGCTTGGTCATAGTCAGGTTGTAGGGTAAAAGCTTGTTTTAGATGATACATTGCCTCTTCTGTTTGTTCAGTGGACACAGCATAAAGTACACCTAAATTATAGTGTGCATCAGCATTATTCCAATCCTGTTCAATTAACTGATCCAATTCCTTCTTCCCTTCTGCAAACATTTCAAGTGCACACAGTATGATTGCATAGGCAAGACGAATTTGTGTATCCTCTGGCGCAAGCTCACTAGCACGTTGTAAATATGGCAGTGCCAGTCTCGAATTCTCCATACGCTCAAAGCATTTACCTATCATATAATACACATCTGCACCTTCTATTTTATGCTTTAGTGCTTGCTCATATAGTTTTACGGCTTCTGCATAGCGTTCAACATTATAGTATAAATTAGCCAAGCCATAGTAAGCAGTTGCTGCCGTTTCATCTACAGTGATGGCTTTTTGAAAGAATCTCTCTGCACGCTCAGTATCCTCTAAAACTGCTAAAAGATTTCCAAAGTTGACATAGCCAATTGCATTTTGCGGTTCTGCTTCAATTGCTTGTGTAAAAAGTTGTGCAGCATCTTCATAGCGCTTTTCTTGAAAGGCTAAAATGCCCTTTTCGTTAAAATTCATATTTTACGTTCACCTCTACATAGCGAAAGACTGCTCATATAAAGCAATTACAGCAGTCTTTTCACTAATTATCCAACATATGTTAGTATTTCGTTATTTTTAAAAACCTCATCGATTGTGCCGCCGCCTAAGCATTCTTCACCATCATATAAAACAACAGCTTGTCCAGGTGTAATTGCACGTACTGGCTCATCAAATGTAATTTGGGTACGTCCATCTTCTAAAACTTCTACTTCTACTGATGTATCTGTTTGACGATAACGGAATTTTGCTGTGCATGAAAATTTCCCAGGCAATTTTTTTGTCGAAGTATAGTTCATTTTTACAGCAGTTAATGATGTAGAGTATGAATACTCGTTGTCAAAGCCTTGACCAACAAGTAATACATTGCGTTCCAAATCTTTCCCAAGCACAAACCAAGGTTCTCCGTCTCCACCAATCCCAAGACCATGTCGTTGACCTAGTGTATAGTACATTAATCCATCATGCTGCCCCATGACAATGCCATCCATTGTCTCCATTTTACCAGGTTGAGCTGGTAAATATTGACTTAAAAATTCTTTGAAATTACGTTCTCCAATAAAGCAGATTCCTGTTGAATCTTTTTTCTTAGCCGTCGCTAAACCAGCTTCTTCTGCAATTTTTCGAACCTCTTTTTTCTCAATATCACCAATTGGAAACATAACATGTGATAATTGCTCCTGAGATAGTTGGTTTAGGAAATATGTTTGATCCTTATTATCATCTATTCCACGGAGCATTTTTACTTCACCATCATCACTACGATCGATTCTAGCATAATGTCCTGTCGCTAAATAATCAGCCCCTAAATCCATCGCATGCTCTAAAAAGGCTTTGAACTTTATTTCCTTATTGCACATTACATCAGGGTTTGGTGTTCGTCCTGCTTTATATTCCTCTAAAAAGTATGTGAAAACCTTATCCCAATATTGCTTTTCAAAGTTGACTGCATAGTACGGAATTCCAATTTGGTTACATACTTTAATAACATCATCATAATCTTCAGTAGCTGTACAAACGCCATTTTCGTCTGTGTCATCCCAGTTTTTCATAAATATCCCGATTACCTCATACCCCTGTTGTTTCAGCAAATATGCTGCAACCGAAGAATCTACCCCGCCTGACATGCCGACAACAACACGAATTTGTGAGGGGTCACGTGTTTCTTTCATTGTGGTCACCTTTTCTTTTCTTGAAATTTCATCAATTTCGCCTTGGCGTAATTGTGGCTGTCGCTTCGCTTTCGCACAGATAAACAATGCGTCCGGATTTTGAATTGTGCCCAGGCCTGCACGAGGGCCGACACGATGTCGGTCATTTCGGTAATGCCACAGGACGTGGCGTTTTTACCGATGCAGGTCAGTTAGCCGTGTTCGCAGGATGCGAAGATTTTAGGCTAACATCCTTTTATTCATTCCTTTGAAAATCCGTGACATCCGCCGGAAGCTTTGGGCCAACAGATGTTTTTTGTGCGAAGTGCTAACGCAGCGGCAGCAACATGATGTTGGTCACTCAGGCGTTTTCACAGGAAGTGAAGTTCTTAGCCTGAGTTCCTCTATTTCAGTTGGTGTTTAGACACCCACTGAAAAAGAAACAATACTGCATTTATCTCTCCACCTGTAAAGGCGGGAGTCTTCTGCTGAATGAAGATAAAATAAGTTAAGCGTTATATACTTTATTTTTTCGCAAGCCTTTTCACAACAGCTGCTGTTTTTTCAGCGGCATATCGTATATCTTCTTCCGTTAAACCTTGCCCAAAGCTAAAACGAATTGAGTTACGTAACTCTTCTGCTCCTTGTTCAAACATTGCAACTAAAACATGAGATGGGTCAATGGAACCCGCAGTACAAGCAGAGCCACTTGACACACAAATACCTGCCATATCAAGATTTACAAGGAATGACTCTACTTCCATACCAGTGAAACTTACATTTAAAAGATGTGGAAGTATATTTTCTACATCTCCATTTACATGGTATGTCAGCTTTTCTTGCGTAAAAATATCAAGCATAATTTGCTTAAAGCGATTGTACAGTGCTCGCTTCTCTTCACGCAAGTCATTTGCAATTTGAACAGCTGTCGCAAAACCAATAATTGCAGGTACATTTTCAGTACCCGCACGACGTTTTTTCTCCTGTTGACCACCTAGAGCATAGCTAGCAAGCTGAGTTCCCGTTTTTTGGTAAAGGAAGCCAATTCCTTTAGGACCGTTTATTTTATGCGCAGAAACACTTAGTAAATCCACATGTAAATCAGCAACACTTAATGTCTCTAAACCGTATGCCTGCACTGCATCTGTATGGAAAGTGGCCTTATGTTCTAGTAACAGTTTACCAATTTCAGCAATAGGTTGAATTGTTCCGACCTCATTATTCCCATACATAATCGTAACTAAAATTGTATCCTCACGTAATGCATTCCGCACATCTTCTACAGAAACACGTCCCATTTCATCTACTGGTAAATAGGTTACGTCAAAGCCATCTCGCTCAAGTTTTTCACATGTGTGTAGCACCGCATGGTGTTCAATTTGTGTAGTAATAATATGTTTTCCTTCACTAGCTCGAGCATAAACAGTTCCCAGTATTGCTGTATTATCCGCCTCAGTGCCACCACTTGTTAAAATAATTTCTCCAGGTTGAGCACCAATTGATTTGGCTAATACTTCACGTGCATCATCTAAATATTTTCGTGCCTCTCGACCTGCTCCATGAATACTCGATGCATTTCCATAAACATCCTGCATTGCAACAGTCATAGCATGGATGACCTTATCATTCATAGGTGCTGTTGCCGCATGATCGAGATAAATATATGAATTCATGTTGAAAACTCCTTTGTACGAAAAGCGCTAAAGCACCAGTATCCCTACCAAATAAGAATAATGATGCTTTAGCCTAAACTTAATTAAATATAGAACATATAGCCTTCCACTACATTTTCCTCAGTATATTGTGCTAAATCCTCAATAGTAGTTGTATCCAGCACATTTTTCACAGCATCGCGAATGCGAAGCCATAGCTCTCGCTGAGGTGCTTCCTCATTTTCAATTCCTTCAACCGGCTGGATAGGTCCCTCTAAAACACTAATTACATTAGCTGCTGAAATCTCACTTGGTTGATTCGCTAGCATATAACCACCATAGGCACCACGCACACTCTTTACTAAGCCTGAATTACGTAGCGGGGATACTAATTGCTCTAAGTATGCCTCCGATAAATCCTTTTCTGCGGCAATTTTACGTAACGGTATAGGACCTTCTCCATAATGCTTTGCTAATTCAATCATAATCGTTAGCCCATAACGGCCTTTAGTTGAAATTTTCATTTTATCACCCTCAATTAGTCTAGTCAAAAATACTACCAACAGTATATCATAATCTCCTCTTGAAGAACTCGGAAATACTCTTGAATAGTTATGATATACTAATAATTGTGCATTAATTCAGATTGACAAAATACGTTGACGCTTTATTTCAGCTCATATACATTACGTTTAAAGGGGGTATTTTTAATGCATAACGAACCACTTGCTTACCGCATGCGACCATTAAGTCTTGATGAAATTGTCGGTCATCAAGAGTTTATTGGTCCTACTACCGCTCTTTATAAAATGATTCAAAATGAGCATGTTCCTTCTATGCTCTTATACGGTGAGCCTGGTATTGGTAAAACGTCGATTGCGAATGCAATAGCTGGAAGCTCAAAACTCCCCTTCTTTGCTCTGAATGCTACACGTGCTGGGAAAAAAGACGTTGAGGATATTGTACAGGAAGCAAGAATCTCAGGGAAGGTATTACTTTTTTTGGATGAAATTCATCGCTTTAATAAATTACAGCAGGATACTTTGCTACCCCATGTTGAAAATGGCTCCATTGTACTTATTGGAGCAACTACTGAGAATCCATATCATGACGTCAATCCAGCGATTCGCTCCCGCTGTGGAGAAATCTATCAACTAAAACGGCTAACGCAGGAAAATCTGATGGAGCTTGTGAAAAAGGCACTTGCTGATGAAAAACGCGGATTAGGCAAACAGCATTTCATCTTAACAGATGGACAAATTGAACAAATTGCCGGTGCTGCTAACGGAGATGCACGCAAGGCACTAACATTGCTTGAATCCATTTATTATGCAAGTGATGAGGTAGACGGTCAAACCATTGCGGCAGATCATATTATCAAACATCTTATCGGAAGAATCGGTGTATATGGTGACAAAAAAGGATCTCATTTTTACAATTTGCTATCTGCATTACAAAAATCTGTGCGAGGTAGTGATACCAATGCCGCACTATATTATTTAGCACATTTACTAGAAACTGGTGATCTAGTCGCTGTCAGCAGACGTTTACTTGTCATGGCTTATGAGGATATAGGACTAGCACAGCCAGATGTCGGTGCACATATGCTTGCCGCCGTTCAAGCAGCAGAGCGTTTAGGCTTACCTGAGGCTCGTATCCCCCTTGCTAGTGCTGTGATCGAAATGTGCCTAGCATCAAAATCCAATTCCGCTATTGTAGCTATTGATGCTGCCATTGCTAGCATCCACGAAGGAAAAACAGGTGATATTCCACATCATTTACGTGATGCTCATTACGAGGGAGCAAAAGATTTAGGACATGTGGGCTATCAATATCCACATAACACCCCAATTGGTACTTTCGGTGGTTGGGTTGATCAACAGTATTTACCCGACGAGCTTGTTGGTGTTGAATTTTATACGCCTGTTATTGCTGGTGAAGAAAAACGAATGGCAGGCATCTACGAAAAGCTTAAATCTTTCCATAAGGAACAAAAATAATTTCATAATCCGCAGAAAATCAGGCATTTCAAAAAAGGACAATATATGTTATATCACTAATATGTATTGTCCTTTTAACATCTCCATATCTTTAAGAATCTTTCAAAACAGGAAATCCAGCCCGAGACCATAGCCATAACGGCGTGTGCACATCAATCGGTATTATTCCAGTTCCTTTGAGTACCCTCTCCCAAGCGTTAGCTACAATTTTTCTATCATTGGTTTTACCTCTTAATACCTCCTCTGAACATAAACCTAATTTAACGGTAGCCTTTAAAATATGAGTATCAGGTGCTATTGTCATTAGTTCACGGGAATTCCAACAAATTTCTGTATAGCTCTCCACAACATAAAGCCAGTAATTGAATATTTTTGGTCCAGATAGATAAGGAAAATCGTATTTTCTTGTACCTTGCATTAATTCTTTCAATGAATGAATATCAAATTGAACAGATTCAATAAGACCAAGGACATTTCCTTTTGCTGAAGAATGAACTATTCCTCTAGCTACACGCTGCCAAATTTCCGGATGTCGATTAGGCTGTAATCCTACACGATGAAGAAGTAATGCCTCTCGAATCACATCAATATCTCTATTTACAACAATACTCGGATTAAAAATCCACCTCGTTTCTTCATCTTGATATGCTTTTACAACTGACTCCCACAGTTTATAAGAATTTCTTTGATAATTTAAAGCCATAGCTAACGTTAATACTTCTAATAAATCCTCTTCTGATACAACACCAATCAGTATGTCTTCAGGCATTGTTTCTCCACCAAGAAGCCCTTCTGAGTGCATTCGCATCAAGTTATTAATATTCTTCAAAAATCGTTCTGTTGTCATTATTTCCCTCCAAGAATTAAGAAACTTTTCAATAAGTTTTTATTTTAATGAAAGGTTAAATTCAAGCAGCCCTGTCCCAACTAATATCACTTTTATTTCACCTTAAATTTCGACACTGCATATGCGAGCCTGCCAATTACTAAAGATGATCGCTCAGAATTAAAGCGTGCTTGCTTAATTTGCCCCATCATTTCCTCTGTTGACGCAGAAACTTGAGTGACTACCCGTACATTTTGTTCACTACTCGCTGCAATACTTTGAATGATATTTTTCATTTCTTCGGTTTCATGATTTTTTGATGAACGAGTTGACATATTCATCAACATCGCATGAACACCTTTTATGAAGTTAGCACCCTGTTCCACTTCTATACTGCTTGCTTTAATAGACTGCTGAATATTCTCCGAGCTTGTTTCTATACTATGTAAAGTTGAATGGATCTCTTCGGTTGCATTCTTTGTTTGCATCGATAGCTTGCGTATTTCTTCTGCTACTACCGCAAAACCCTTTCCATGTTCACCAGCTCTTGCTGCCTCAATAGAAGCATTTAAGGCTAATAGATTTGTTTGCTCAGCAATTGCATTAATTGATAAGACAACATTTCCAATGCTTTCAGAAGATTGTTGGAAGGTTGAAGTGAGTTGCAATGTCGATTGTACCTTTCCTACAATTTTTTTCATTTCCTCATTGATATCTTCAACCTGTCGTTGAGCTATTTTTAATTGTTCATCTGCATTTATTTCCATTGCATGCATTTTTTCTTGAATTTCTTCAATATGCCCCATCGCTTGTTGAACATTATACAACTGATGTTGAATGGCTATATGCATTTCTTTCATTTGCTGTAACACTATTAACGAATCAGTCTCTACCTGCACCGCACGATTTTGTAGGGTACTATTAGTTGACTCAACATCATGGGATGATCGTTGTACCCTTGCTAATAACTCTCCTTGACTATCTACAAAATTGTTAATTGCACGACCCATATCTCCTATTTCATCCCGAGTCAGCATCGTTTCAGGAGTACGGATTGTTAAATCACCAGCACCTTCAGAGATTTTATGAATCATTCCCGTCATATTCTCAAGCTTGCTTGTTATCGGTGCTAAACGCTTCATTAAGAAATACCAGGCACCAACTGTACCATACATCACATTAATACAAAAGATAAGCATGTTAGGAAGCTGTAACCATGTCAATAATTGAAATAGAAAAATATTCATCAGCATAAAAATTATAAAGCTGCTCGCTAAAGTAAAGCCAATGGATCGTTCATTGTACACTTCATATAAATCAGCCTCACACATTATCCCCCATTCATCAGGAGAATGAGGAAGCTGAAAGATTTTCCCGCTACCTACAACTGGAACACCTCGATAATCTGCATAACCTGGAAAATGTATAGCTACATTTTGTCCATTTTGTATGGTGCTTGTAACACCGGAATGTATTTGGGGGGCAGAAGAATTTAAGAATGTTAATTCGAACTCTGTATGTTTGTTTACCTTTACTATATTTCCATTTTTAGTTTCAATCCCAGATTTCAAATTAGCGCCAAAGGATATTGAGCTGTCCTCAAATCGACTACGAGAAAGCGCAGCTCCTTGAGAAATAGACGCATCAAAATTGGAACGCGCCATAAACAAATAATTATCCCCTGATTGCGGATAAATATGGCCCGCTTCACGTTGGATTAAATCACCTAGTACATCATTTGGTACACGAGCAGCTAGCACACTATGTAACTGTTGTTTCTCTAAAACTGGTTGTAAAAATAACAATGTAACCGCATCATGAAATTTAGAGGATTTGGCACCTATGTGCTCTGTTAGAGGGTCAATAAATGGTCCAAATAATAAAGGCTCTTTTGTTGCTATAACTTGTTGAATAGCCTTACTTATCATCTGAACATCATCTGAATATATCTTACCTGCATGCTGAGAATAACTAGAAGCAAAGACCTTTAGTGTTGAATCTATTAAAAATAATTCAGTAAAATATGTACTTTTCTCCTTGGATTCTTGTAAAAAGGATTCTAGGAATCGATGCTCTGTTTGAGCAATGATCTGCGCCCTATTTTCAAGTGATACCCAGCGATCATGTGTCCAATTTTTTAGTAAATCCACTCGTGTTTTTGCAATATCTTCAAACATTTCTTCCTTCATTTGTATTGTCTTTTTATTTAATTGATAATTCCACCATAATTGGACATTCGCCTTTACGGAATTCAAGTTAAATTTACTCACATATATCACTCCATTTCATGTAATATATCCTTACATCAAATTACCCCTCTACTTAAAAATAGGTTAAAATAATAAGTAATGATAGCATATATAACATATCAAAGAAATAATTTTAAAGAAATTTCAGAAAATAATGCTTTAATTCATTTATATTCCATAAAAAAACAGGACAGACTGCTTAAGCAATCATCCTGTAAAGCTGGGATTATCCGTTGTGTAACGCTCACTATAAAATAAGTTCAAAATATCTGCCACATCCCTCATTGATGGTAGAGAATTTGTTTCATCCCCCTCTTTTTCCTTTACTTTATCATGTAAATGGTTTAGAAAATTATAGGTTTGATAAAGTAAGCTCGCAAACTCTTGGGCGTTTTCCTTTACCTCATAACGAATTGCCTTCACTGCAATTGCTTGGGCAATCAAATGTTCCCTTGATATTGGAACTTGCTCCTCATCTAAATAGTCATCAGTCGCTCTGTATAATAATTTCATTGCTTCATACACTTCATTGTTATTTTGAAATCTATCCTTCAGCCATTGTAAGGTAAATTGTAAAAGGACAACAGCATAGATAAGAGAGAGGCATTCATCACCTAACGATTTTTTCGCCAAACGTTTAAAATGTTCTGCCTGTGTCACAAGCTCAAATAATATTAGACGAATTGGGTATAACATTGCATGCCCGCTGTTGATATATAATTTTTCTCGCCCCTTGTACAAAGCCAACCAAAAATCCTTTACAAGGGAGATCGATTTTCTTGTGGACAGCGCTAATTGACATTGAATAAGCTCATATTCAAGTGTAGGCTGAATCAACCGTTGAAACAAAAGCTCTTCATCCTCATTTACCAATAGCAATGGTTTTTCTAAGTTCGTCAAATCTATTTCTGTACCATTGATAAACATTCAAAGTCCCCCTTTCTAACATATAAATTTCCTATTTTCCAACTATATTTCGACAAAGATCTATAAATACCTTTTAAGTAAAAAGTCCTTTTTTACTAAAGTAGCAACCAATTACACCCCAGCGTAATTGCGTCCAGATTTTTTCGAGCCCTCTCAAAAAGTTCCTTCTCAAAATCCTTGTCATCTACCAGGGGCTTTGGGCCAACGGGATGTTGGTCACTAAGTCGTGTGTGTTGCTGTCGCTTCGCTTTCGCACAATAAAGATCTGTTGCTGTCGCTTCGCTTTCGCACAATAAAAATCGGCTGAATCAAGTAAATTCTATAAAAAAATCCGCTAAACTTCCTCGGAAAAATTCACCCCTTACACCACAAAACTTGTAAGAAGGCTTAACCACAGAAAGTAAGCAGATTCTAGTTGAGTATTCTATTTTCTGAAAAGTAATAAAAGAATTATTCCGCTATTTCTTTATCAACAAATTGTTTAAAATGCTGCAGACATTGTTTAACCGAACCTTTTTGATCAAGCACTGTATTTTTTAATGAATCCGCTTTCTCGTCATCATTTACAACTTCACTATAAAGAGCGAAAATGGCAAATAGTAATTGTGCGTTCTCCTCCTGTTCGATACTAGGTAGTGAATAGGCAGCGATAGTTAATAATTGCTCGACTTTCTCTGGCGTTTTTTGTAACGCATTGGAAGAATAATAGGTTGATGCGGCTAAAAAATAGCATAATTTTGCACTACAATCTATAAACAAATGCCAGTATGTATTGGCATCTGGTATTTCACCTGCCCTATTAGCAACATACTCTTTATAAAATGTAGTGACCTGTATATATAAAGGATTTAGTTCTCTCATAGCTTTTGGATAATTATTAGACGTATCCAAATAGTCAAATACAATAGCATCCATCTTTTCTTGAAGTTTTACAATATCTAAATGATCACGAATTACTTGAATTTCCATTTTACCACTCTCCCATGTTCTCATTTGTTTTCTAAACGCCATTCCTACTCCCCTAAGCAGTCCTGTACATTCCAAACAAATCGATCTATTATCAATTGGAATTATTCAAATTATAGCAATAAACCAAATCAAGAAGTGTGGACATGAAGAAAATAAGACAATTTCGTGAATTAATAGCATTTTTGTGTACGTAAGATGATCTATTTTGATAGAATTAAATCCTTTGTACATATTCCTCAAATAAAAATTGCTCCTTCGTACGATCAACAATTTCTATAATGCTTCCCTGGACATATTTTTTTATTCTTTGTTTTGGACTATAAAAATAAGCGTTGTTTGTTATGAGCCATTCACTTAGCGTCCATTCACTACCCTGTTGATAATTTGTCAATATACGCTTATGGCGAAGTATATCTGCCATTTTGTAAAAACCCTCTGATAGCTCATAAGCAGAAACATCAAAATTAAAAATAGGGCTCACAACCTGTCCAGTATCAAAAATATGTATTGTTTGCCCTTGTTCATCAATAGCAAGTTCCACCGAACTGATTTCATCGAACAAATTTAAACCTCTGTATTCCATTTGGTAGATTTGTTCCACTATTAACCGCCTCCTTTTTTTACAACGTTCCTATTGTAACACAGAAAAAGTAACTGCCTCCAAAGTCAATTGAGACAGCTACTTCTATCAAATGGTTCAATTTTGTTCTTTTTTGCTTACATCATGAGGAGAAAGTTACTATTATCTAGCATTATCCCTGCACACGAGTGATTTTTACATCTTTTAAGATTGTATTCACTACCCAGCTCGCTGCAATTAAACCTGCGACAGAAGGTACAAACGCATTTGAAGATGGGGGCATTTTTGCTTTGCGAATAGCTGCATCAGGCTTCCCAACATGCTCAACGACATCTGGTCGAACTACAATCGGACTTTCATCGGAGAATACCACTGTTATTCCTTTATGAATACCTTCCTTGCGTAATTTTGTACGAATAATCTTTGCTAGCGGATCTGTATGTGTTTTTGAAATATCTGCAATTTGGAAGCGAGTAGGGTCCATTTTATTTGCTGCACCCATACTTGAAATAATAGGAATATTACGCTTTAAGCATTCCTTCATTATATGAATTTTATACATTACTGTATCACTTGCATCAATCACATAATCAATGCCTTGTGCGAAAAATTCTTCATATGTTTCTTCTGTGTAAAACATATGCATATCAATTACTTCACATTGTGGATTAATATCTACAATTCGCTCTTTCATAACACCTGATTTCGATTTACCTACTGTCGAAAGATAAGCAACTAATTGGCGATTTACATTCGTGATATCAACATTATCCTTGTCCACTAAAATAATGCGTCCTATTCCACTTCGTGCACATGCCTCAGCTGCAAATGACCCAACGCCACCTACTCCAAGTATGGCAACCGTTGTATTTTTTAATTTTTCGAGACCCTCTGTTCCTATCGCGAGCTCGTTACGTGAAAATTGATGTAACATTCTTACACTCTCCGTCTGTTATAATTTTTTATCAATATACATATGCAGTAATTAATCTGTACCGAATTCGCAATGTCAGATACAAATCTTTAAGTAAAGGGTGATTCACTGTCCATAAAAGCCCTATTCGTTGAAGGCAGTAGGATATGAAGGCTTTACCTTTTGCTCTATCAGTGGGGTGAGATCCACACTTTATTAGTAAACCTAGTTAAATACTAAGATAAAATCAAATCTATATTACATTTTATCATGTTATTCTTCAAGTGAAAATTATAACTAAAAAATATTCAACACTTATAAGGGGCAATGGAAGGAAATACCTTTCAATTGCCCCTAGTTTTACACGATTAATTTTCTAGTTATTCATTTTTCTTTTGAAAATTTTCTATAAAATCGGTACCAGGCTGAATATTCATTTCTTTAAAAGCTGCAATGACTGCTCCCCCAATTGGTGGTAGCAGCGGTTTTATAAATTGCAATGGAAGGTCATCAGCAATTGCGAGCTGCTGCAACTTAGGTAGAAAATAATCTTCATTATTAAAAACTCCCCCTGCTAAGACAACAGGCACATGCTCTTTTCCCCAAATCATTTGTTTATAACAGGCTTTAATCGCGCTATAGTACTTTTGGCAAGCATCTTCTAAAATTTTATGGGCAACTTCATCACCATGATTAGCCATCGCAACAACATATTTGCTCAATGGTGCAACAACTGTACGTGGATGCTCTTCTCCATAAATACATTCTATTAATTGTGGTACATTAGCTATAGCAAAATAATGCAATACTGCATCTGTTAAAGCAGTTGCTCTTCCTCTGCCATCATAGCCTTGAAAAATCGCCTTTAACACTTGGATACCTATATCATATCCACTACCCTCATCATCAAAAAGATACCCCCAGCCTCCCACACGCTGAAAATTTTGCTGCTGATCGTAGCCCATTGTTATGGCGCCAGTCCCTGCTATTTGAACAATGCCCGCCTGACCAAGCGTTCCAGCATAAAGGGCAATTATTGCATCATTGTCAATAGAAATAATTGCAGTTTTTGAAACATATTGCCGTAATATTTCCTCTACAGTTCTCTCTGCCTGAAGCTCCTTTACTCCAGCCATACCAGCAAAACAACTATGTACAGCCGAAAATACTTGAGGGTTCTGCTGTTGTAAGTTTTGCATGATAGTATGAATTGTTGACTCAAAATAATGAAGATCCATTGCTGTCGGATTACTGCGAGTAGTCACTACTTTGGCATAAATATTTCCATGTTCATCACACAGGACCGCAGATGTTTTTGTGCCTCCACCATCTATCGCTAAAACATACATAATTTTTACCCCTTTCCTCATAAAGAAAAAAGGATTGATCTCTCAATCCCTTTCCCTTTTCACTATCATCTCGTAAAGCCAAATGATTCCCATGGCTGAATATGTGCTAGTAAAAATTGTTCTTCCTTGACAACTCTGGCTACTATATTTGTTGAACCAGCATTTGGTATTTCTTTCAACACAATTTGCAGTTCCCCCTTATAACGAATATCCAGATTATTATCAATGGTTACATCACCAAGTTTCAATGGATTTGTATCATGTGCAGGAAAGTCACCATTTTTATATTTAACGCGAGATTGTGTACTTCTAATCACATATTCTGATACATCTCCACGGTTAAAATGAGGCTCCTTAAACAGAACCGCTTCTTCTAAAACAGATGTTTCAGCAGAGGATACAACTTTGAGCTCAAGCTTTTGGCGATTTAATTGCCCTAAGGCATAAAGCTCTTCCTCCGAGGCATACATATTCCCAATAATACAATCATCAATTAATCCTGTGTGCCATAAATCCTTCGCTTGCACAGTAATTGGCAGATGCCGATGCTCTTCTAATGTTGGCAAGCCATGCTCAGTTTGCTCCCAAGGACCATATTTTGCGTGCTGAGATGAAATCATAGCAGCTGTGCGAATATGATTCATTTTAAATAGTTTAGAGGTTGTTAAAAAATGCTGACGAGAAAGACCAGTAAAACGTCTTGGATAAAAATTGTGACAGCCAATAATATTATCTTTATTTGGTTGGTAGGATAATATATTTTCTACATACTTAGTACCATTACTAATATTTAATTCTACCTTTATATTACTTACATCAAGTGACATAAAAGCTTCTTCTTGACCAGAAAACCCCATATCTAAGCGTAAAGCCGCTAAATGAAAATGTTCTTTAAAATAGCTGATATCCTTATAGCTTAAGCCTAAGTCCTTGAAGACTGCTGGTGCAATATCAGCAGATATATCAAAACCAAGCTGCTGGGCAAATTCATTAATTTTCTGTAATTTTTGCCGCTCCTGATTGTTATTTAACGACATCAGACAAGTAAATATTCGATCAAAGCCATTGTCATGAGCAAGCTGCACATAATGCTTCATTTGGTCAAGTGTACTATGCTGAGGATATAGTGATATTCCTAATCTTCTCAATTCAAATACCTCCGTTAATCAGTCATTACACTTCTACTTTTTGAATATTTGATTGTGTTACAGACTGTTTACTTTGAGCCTCTGCTTCAGCAGCTCGCTGCTCATTTTGCTTTGCCATACGGTTTGCCATCGAAATGAACGGTAAATAAATACATACTGCTACTACAATTAAGACAATACTCAGGGCAGCTCCTTGCCAAGATTGAGTTGCTAAGAATCCATTAATAATCGGTGGCGTTGTCCATGGGGGTGAAACCGTAGCTGCTGGCACAAAGCCCCACTTCGTTGCAAAGAAAGCAATGGTTACGTTAACCATTGGCGTCAAAATAAACGGTACAAATAACACTGGATTTAACACGATTGGAAGACCGAAAAGTAATGGTTCATTAATATTGAAAATCCCTGGTGCCGCCGACAAACTTCCGACGGTATTATATTGTTTATTCTTTCTAGCGAAAAGGAAAATAGCAATAATAAGTGCTATTGTTGTACCCGATCCCCCCATATTGATGAAGGCATCAAAGAATGGTTTATTTACGATATATGGTGCTACTTCCCCAGCTGAAATTGCCTTCACATTTTCTTCAATCGCTGGTAAATTAATTGTTTGCATAAATGGTTCGATGATGTTAGCACCATGAACACCTAATGTCCATAAAAACGTAGGAATGAATGCTAAAAGTAAAGCCGCAATCCATGAATTTGTTAAGCCCATAAACGGCTCTTGAACGGCTGAGTAAAATGAACCGACAATATCAGGAATATCAAAGCCTGCCGAAATAATTGTACGAACTAGAGCAATTAAACCAATTGTAATAATAGCAGGTAATAATGCAGCGAAGGATTTTGAAACAGCTGGCGGTACTCCATTTGGCATTTTTATTAACAGCTTAGGATTGCCAGTCAATTTACAGAATAATTCAGTTGACAGCAACGCAATAATAATGGCAATAAATATACCACCTGTACCTGTCGTTAACCCTGTTAATCCACCTTCACCAAATGTACCAAACGTCAAATAACTTGAAAAGCTGATTACACCGGCAGAAAGTCCATCCTTGTCGTAACTTTTCGCAAGATTATAAGCAATTGTAAAAGCTAATAACAGAGAGAGGATTCCGAATGTTGCTCCCCAAACATTGCTGCCCCACTGTGTCCAAGTTTCATGCTTCCAGATGGCATCGAGTGCATTTTGATAGAATTTGATAGGCAAATGATTAACAAGAACCGCAAGTGATCCAACAATTGTCAATGGCATGATTGTAATAAATCCATCACGAATGGCAACTAAATGACGTTGATTCCCTACTCTAGCAGCAACTGGCACAAATTTTTCTTCTAAAAAACGGAACATTTCACACACTCCCTTTATTTTTTATTTGGACATCAAAATTCGATGCTACTCCCCTTTGATTCGTTCATATAACTCAATCATTTCCACAGCTAAATCACGAAATGTTATAGCATTCATTAAATGATCCTGAGCATGGATTAACAGCATGGAAACTTCTACTTTTTCGCCCCTTGCCTCTTGTGATAATAAAGCCGTTTGAGAATGATGTGCTTCAATCAAAGCATCATTAGCAAGCTTTATTTTGTCTTTTGCTTCAACAAGCTGCCCCTTTTTTGCTAGCTGAATGGCTTCCATGCATTCACTCTTTGTATTGCCACTATGCACAATCAAGCCCATTATGGATGCCATTAATGCAGTTTCTTCCATCGACTTTGCCCCCTTAACCAATTAGCGTTAATGCCTGCTTCAAGACATTTTCACCATTCATCATGCCGTAGTCAGCCATATTAATGACATCAATCGCAAAATTCATATCCTTAAATTTTTTTTCAAAGGATCCCTTTAAGTAACGTACTTGGGGACCTAGTAAAAGCACGTCAGGCATTTTCGTAGCTAATACTTTTTCAACTTCCCCCTCAGCAATTGCATAAATATCTGCCTCAATATTTTGGTCCTGTGCAGCTTTTTGCATCTTTGACACTAATAAACTTGTGCTCATTCCTGCTACACAAACTAGCATAATATTTTTCATTTTCAGCACTCCTTTTAAATTTTAATATGATCATTCTAGCTAGCAAAAATCGTTGTTATCTTTCCTTGAAATCGCTTACTTAAGTTGAGAATAGCATCAATTGGTATATACCACAATACACTTTTTACACTATTTTCCTCATTAGAAAAGGGTTTCAAAAATTGGGCTATAACCTTGTTTCAGGCAAATAAAAGGATTTTCCAAACTGGTATAGTCCAGAAAAAAGTTTAAAAAAATTTTGTGTTTTATCTGTAGAACCCATTAAAAATACTCATAAAAGGCAGGTTTCTCAGTAGGTATTGCAAGCTGCCATTTTTCAATACTCTCTTTTGTCGGCTGTTGATGGGCATATTTAACTGCTTCCATTACAGAAAGGTAGCCTACCATCATAGCTGAAAAAAGATTGATTGGTAATGCTAACATATGCATTTCAGGGATTGAATTAGTCTCTGCTATTGAAACATTTCCATCTTTATTTATTTTGAAGATATGCCCATTCCATTCACAGAAAGAATCTTCTATATGCACATACAACGGCTCCTGAATTTCCTGCCACGAATATTGCTGCATAAAAGACAATACATCTACTATTCGAATCATGATATCCTGAACAACCTCTCTTTTAAACTGTGGTTCTTTAAAATGAAAACCAAAGTAATCGTTGTTAGAGGTAGTTCCCTTAATGCTATTGACACTTGCAGAATGTGATGTGATAAAGCGCCAAATTGCTTGTTCTGCCAGCAAATCCTCCACTATAAAATCATGAATCTCAAATATCTCATTGTGTATGGTATAACGAACATAGCCTGCCACTTTATCAGACTTAAAGTAGGCTGCCAAATGACTGTCTGGCATCCTTCTCTCTATTCTTTGCCACCAAGCATCATCCCGCAGCATACTTCCATTACGAATAAGTGCCTGTGCATTATGAAAATCTCTAATCTCACGATAAAGGTCATTATCTTTCCATTCAAAGCTCATTCGCTTAATAATGTCTAGTTGTTTTCCAAAGGTAGGAAACAGCATTTGCGGAATGGAGTAATGTAGTTTTTCAAAAAATAGTTCCCAGCCAAAGTAACGATAAAAGGAAACAGAAAATGGGGCTAAGACAGATACGGATTGCCCGTTTTCTCTCATTTTCAAGAGTGCCTCTGTCATCAGCCTTTTAATAATCCCCTGCTGCCGATATTCTGGATAGGTTGCTACAAAGCCAATTCCGCCCATAGCATAACTATTCCCATGTACAGTTATATTAAGAGGTAATATTAATAGCTGACCGACTATCTTCTGTGCATCATAAGCCCCTATCGTTGTACTATGCTCAATCCAGTATTGAAAATCCTCCCTACGTGCTCCTATATATTTATTAGGAAAACAATAATCTCTTAGTTGATGTACCTGAAAATAATCTTCTGGTGGAATTATTTTTATATCCATAAACAGATCACCCCCCATTCAATACTGAATATTCTTGAAATTCACAGACTTAAGTGCCTTTGAACATACGCCTTCACCTCATCGGCTGTAGAGAGTAATAAAATGCGCTCAATATGTAGCATTAATTGCTGCTTTGAAAGCTTAGCAATATGCGCACGCGTTTTTAGAATAGAAGAGGCGCTCATTGAAAACTCATTTAATCCCAGCCCTAGTAAAATCGGTATGGCTATTTCATCTGCCGCCATTTCACCACACATACCTACCCATTTATCTTGCTGATGGGCTGCATCAATAACGTTTTTAATTAATCTTAAAACGGCCGGATGATATGGCTGGTATAAATAAGACACATTTTCATTCATGCGATCTGCCGCTAATGTGTATTGAATTAAATCATTTGTGCCAATCGAAAAAAAGTCTACTTCTTTAGCAAAAATGTCAGCAATAATGGCTGCTGATGGGATTTCAATCATTATGCCAAGCTCTACGTTTTCAGCGACTAAATAGCCATTATTTTTTAAATGTTGCTGCTCCTCCAAAAAAATTGCCTTAGCTCTTTGAAATTCATCTAAAGTTGCAATCATTGGAAACATTATCTTTAAATGACCATAGGCACCTGCCCTTAATAATGCACGAAGCTGTACGCGAAAAATATCGTGCTGTGTTAAGCTAATTCGAATCGCTCGATAGCCAAGAAAAGGGTTCATTTCTGTTGGTAGTTTTAAATAAGGTAGATGCTTATCGCCGCCAATATCTAAGGTCCGAACAATGGTTGGCTTTCCCTGCATTTTATCAAGTACACTTTTATAGGCTTGAAACTGCTCCTCCTCTGAAGGTAGCTCCTGACGTCCCATATATAAAAATTCCGTTCGAAAAAGACCTATACCATCACCACCGGCATTTAGGATTACATCTACATCCTCTGGTTTGCCAATATTACCAGCTATTTCCACAACGCATCCATCTGCGCTAAAACTTGCCAACGAACGGTACTGGAGAAGCTCTTCATATGCTGCTATATGCTGTGTTTGCAGCTGCTTGTAAAAGCTTGATATTTCTGAGGTAGGGTTCACAATAATTTTGCCATTTGTGCCGTCTAAAATAATTGAAACTCCTTGTTGAATAACTTGTGTAGCATTTTTAGTTCCTACCACCGCTGGAATCTCTAATGTTCGTGCAAGTATAGCAGAATGCGACGTTTTACCACCTATATCCGTTATAAACCCCTTTACATATTTCGTATCTAGCATTGCAGTCATAGAGGGTGTTAAATCTGCCGCAACAATGATAACATCAGAGTTTAAACGATTAATATCTACCATTTCAATGCCTAGTAAATGCCCTAATATTCGTTTAGAGACATCTCTGATATCTGCCACTCGCTCCTGCATATAAATATTGTCTATTTCCTCAAACATCTCGATATACATATTCGCCACTTCATCTAAGGCAGACTCTGCATTCACACCTGCTAGAATTTTCGACTCAATGGCGGCAATCATTTCTGGATCTTCTAACACTAATAAATGTGCTGTAAAAATTGCTGCCTTGTCTGCACCAAATTTGCCCTGAGCCATTTCATAAATTTCTTGAAGCTCCTTTTTTGCTTTCCCCAAAGCAGCATTAAATCGTTCTAGTTCTTCTTGTACATCCAAAACAGTTACTTTTTCAAACGATAAATCGGAATCCTTTAAACAATATGCCTTTGCAAAGCTGATGCCGTCAGACACAGCTATTCCCTGTATTTCTAGCATTCCTCACCAATTCCTTTAGAAATGAATACTTCTGTAACCGTTTGAAAAAGCTTCTCTGCATCAGGACCCTCTGCTGAAATTTCTACAATGCCTCCTGAAGCTACTCCCTGAGCCATAACACCCATAATTGATTTTAAATTTACCGATTTTTCCTTATACGTTAAGGCAGCATCACATTCAAATGGCGTAACAGCAGTTACAAGTAACGCTGCTGGTCTAGCATGTAGTCCCTCTGGCGCTGTTATTTTATACATCTTTTTCATCGATATTCCCTCCGTTTTTCAATTAAAGTTAATCCGATGCTGATAATTAGTTATCAAAGTCTCATTATGAGACCGATTGGATTCAACATTATTGCTTTCAAAAACTGGTAATACACTTCCTTCGCTTGCCATATTCTTTATCACTTCACTAAATAATGCATTTAAAATAAATGACCCAATCACTGTGGAAGCGGGTGCAAATTGAATTTCATTGTAGTTTAGTACACCATCGCCTATTGGTGTATGTGTGTTCATCATAATATCCACTATTTCCTCTAAACGTTTTCCACTTGGATGACGCGAGGGCTGATCATGGTATTTAAGAGATTGCAGTGACATAACGAGTATCCCTGATTGTTTCGCTAGAATTGCTGCATCAATAGGTGCAGAATTTCGTCCTGAAGTGGAGATGACGATACATACATCATTTTCATAAAAGTCAAATTGCTCCTTATACTGATCTATAATCGTCGGATCCTTTTCATTTTTGGATGATGTTATAGCACCTGCATGTAATGTTAAAGGTTCAATAATAATCGGACGTACAGGCACAAGACCACCCGCACGATAAAATGCATCCTGTGCTAAAAGCTGAGAATGACCACAACCAAATAATTGCACAATCCCGCCACGTTGAAGCCGTTGTACAATCAACTGCGCAGCTTCAGTTATACGAGCATGTTCTTGCTCTTGTACGGTTTGCATTAACCTTTGTATTTCTTGAAAGTATGCATTCATAGTATCACCTTTTAATTTCACTAATGAATTTGTATCGATCAGCTCGATAAGTACTGCGCACAAGCTCAAACGGAACCCCATCTGATAAATAACTTGTACGTTTAATAATTAAGACAGGTGCTGTATGATTAATTTGCAAAAATTTACTATCCTCTTTTGTTACAATAGCTGCCTCCATTTGTTGAATAGCATTACCAATTTTTTGATGGAATTTTGCTTCAATCAAAGCATACAATGACCCCATAATTTTCTTTTCATCTAACTCGGGATACACTTTTACTGGAATGTATGTTCTTTCGATTGCCATTGGCTTAGAATCCGCATTACGAATTCGCACTACAAAGAATACCTCTTCGCCAGGCTCTAACATTAAATCTCCTGCCACATCGACTGGAGGTACAATTTTTTCAAAGCGTAGAACCCTACTGCTTGGTTCCATCCCTCTAGCCCGCATGTCTTCTGTGAAACTCGTTAATCCCTTTAATGGCTGCTCCAATTTCGGATTAGCTACATAGGTGCCTCTTCCTTTTTCACGATACAGTAAGCCACTATTCACTAAGTTTGTAATAGATTGACGAACAGTCATTCTACTGACATCAAATTGCGTCGAAAGCTCACGTTCAGAAGGAATGTTTTCTCCAATCTTGTATTCTTCTAAATAAATGCGTTGTTTAATAATCTCTTCTATTTGTATATAGATAGGTATATGAGAATTTTTATCTAACAAGTCTTGCACCATCCTTATCGCCTCTTTACTTTCATTTCTCAAATACAACTTTACCTTGACAAATAGTTTTTTGCACATTTAATTTTTCATCAAGTAATACAAAATCTGCATCAAAGCCTTCTGCGATACGCCCCTTTGTTGTAAGCTGTAATTGATTAGCAGCATTTGTAGAGGACATTGCAACAATTTCCTGCCAGGAGCAATTTGTGATCGCTTTCATATTTTTTACTGCTTGTTCCATCGTTAACACGCTGCCAGCTAAGGCTCCATTAGTCAAATGTGCCCCTTCCTTAGAAACATGAACGGTTTGACCACCTAAATCAAAATCACCGTACTGTAAACCTTTCGCTCGCATTGCATCGGTAATTAAAATTATTCCTTGAGCCCCCTTAGTCCGATACGCCAGCTTGACAGCCTGAGGATGACTATGCACAAAATCTGCAATGATTTCAACCTTCACCGCATCCTCTACTAACACGCCTCCTACGACACCTGGATTGCGATGATGAAAAGGACGCATTTGATTATATAAATGTGTAGCCTGCCTTACACCAAGGTCAACTGCCCTCTCCACATCCTCAATGGTTGCATCAGAATGTCCTATAGAAGGTATTACCTGTGAGTTCTTTAACGATTCAAGAAAGGCAAAGCCTCCCTCTACCTCAGGGGCAATCGTTATTTGTTTGATGCGTTGGTTACTTATTTTTTGCCATGCTGCAAATTGCTCGATGGAGGGTAGTATAATGTATTCTACTGGCTGAGCACCTGCCCTTTTTTTGGAAACGTATGGTCCCTCTAAATGGACTCCTAATAAGCCTGCTTCATCTTCACTATTTTCAAAAATTGCAATATTGGCTAAAGCGCTTTCAATTGCTTCTATTGATTGTGTCATTGTAGTAGCAAGAAATCCTGTTACACCCTCTTTTACTAAAGAACGAGCTATTTGATGTAAGGCAGATGGGGTTGCATCCATTGTATCGTGACCGGCAGAACCATGAATATGCATATCAATATAGCCAGGAAGCAAGAACCAATTTTTATCTTTGCCATCAATATAATGCTCAGTACTATCGGATAATGCATGACTTATTTTTATGATCTTTTTATTGTCAATCAGCAAATCGCCCTTAAATGGCATCTTATCGTGATTGACAATCGTAACATTTGAAATTAATAGTGTCCCCTTCAATGAGTCACCCCCTTTATTCCCTTATGAAGGAGCATTGTTGAAGCAAACAACTATACCAATCTATCTTGGTATAGTTGTCTATACCAATTATATGCCGCTTTCACAAAAATAAAAAGTAATTTTTTCATATTTTCTAAATTTTCCTTTAAAACTTGATGATTCACTAGCCTTTTCGCTTTTTTGAGCAATAAAAAAAAGAGCCATACATGCTCCTTTTGTTTCATTATGTATTGACGAATCCCGATTGTGCCGTAATGCCAAGAAACATTCGTTTTGAACCCGCAATTCGCAGGGGGGTGCCCGCTTTGCAGTTTTAAACGTCCCGCTCCTTGTTAGGGCATGTTTGCGACTACAAAATGAAGGCTCCCAATTCTATAATGTTCGGTCAAAACTGTTAGGTAGAATCAGCAGATAAACAAACACATCAGGATTCGTATTACAGCTATCATAACATCATATTTCAGATAATTCAAACGATTTTTTCAATTAAAATATAAATTACTGCGAAAACGCAAAAAATACCTAGATTCCCAACATTTTTTGCTAGAGAATCCAGGTATTTAGAAGTACTAATTATCTTTTAAATGCTTTAATCGCTAAATTTAACTCATCCAATTGTTCTGAAGAAACAGCACTTGGTGCATTTGTTAATAGGCAGCTAGCACTTGCTGTTTTCGGGAATGCAATTGTGTCACGTAAATTGTTGCGACCTGCTAGTATCATGACGAAGCGGTCAAGACCAAATGCTAGACCTGCATGTGGTGGCACACCGTATTCAAATGCTTCTAATAGGTAGCCAAATTGTGCTTTTGCTTCCTCTTCTGAGAAACCAAGTAATGCGAACATTTTTTCCTGTAACTCACGCTCATAAATACGAAGTGAGCCTCCACCAAGCTCATAGCCATTTAATACGATATCGTAGGCTTGTGCACGTACAGCAGAAGGATCAGTTTCCATTAATGGAATATCCTCATCAAATGGACGTGTAAACGGGTGATGTGCTGCTTTGTAGCGACCATCTTCCTCAGAGTATTCCAATAGTGGCCAATCTGTAATCCATAGGAAAGCAAATTGAGATTCATCAATCAAGTCTAAGTCATGGCCTAATTTCGTACGAAGCGCACCAAGAGAAGCAGCTACTACAGATGCTTGATCAGCAACAAATACTAGAATATCTCCAACTTCTGCTTTCATACGCTCTATTAATGCACTTGCTAATGCTTCATCAAAGAATTTCGCAATCGGACCATTTAAGCCTTCCTCTGTTACCTTTAACCAAGCAAGACCTTTTGCTCCATAAATACCAACGAATTTTGTTAATTCATCCATATCTTTACGAGAGTATCTATCTGCAGCACCTTTAATATTAATACTTTTTACTTGTTTTCCTTGTGCTACTGTATCAGCAAATACTTTAAAACCACAGCCATCAAAAATATCATTTAAAGCAACAAGCTCTAAGCCAAAACGTACGTCAGGTTTATCTGAGCCGTAACGGTCCATTGCCTCTTGATATTTCATGCGTTGGAACGGAGCAGGAATATCAATACCTTTAACTTCCTTCATAACTGCTTGGATTAAGCGTTCATTCATTTCTAAAATTTCTTCTTGTGTTAAAAAGCTTGTTTCAATATCGACCTGTGTAAACTCTGGCTGACGGTCAGCTCGTAGATCTTCATCACGGAAGCAACGTGCAATTTGGAAGTATTTCTCAAAGCCTGCCACCATTAATAATTGTTTAAATAACTGTGGTGATTGCGGCAATGCATAAAATTCACCTTCATGGACACGTGAGGGTACTAAATAGTCACGAGCTCCCTCTGGAGAAGATTTTGTTAAAATTGGTGTCTCCACTTCTAGGAAATCTTCGTTTTGTAAGAAATTACGAATTGTACGTGTTACATCTGAACGCAGCTTAAATGTATCATACATAACTGGACGACGAAGGTCTAAATAGCGGTATTTTAAACGTAGATCTTCAGAAACATCCGTACGGTCTTCGATTTGGAATGGCGGTGTTTTTGCTGTATTAATTACAATTAATTTCGATGCCTCTACCTCAATCTTTCCATTTGGCACATTTGGATTAATTTGATCTTCTGCTCGAAGGATAACTGTCCCTTTCACTTCAATAACATATTCACTACGTACTTTATCTGCTAAAGCATGTGCCTCAGCAACATCAGGACTAAAAACAACCTGTGTGATGCCAGTACGATCACGTAGATCAATAAAAATTAAACCACCTAGGTCACGGCGGCGTTGTACCCAACCTTTTAATACGACTTTTTCGCCTTGTAACCGTTCTGATAATTCGTTACTAGCATGTGTTCTTGTAGCCATTTTAACAATTCCTCCAAATGATTTATTTACTTATGTAGTATACATTTCCTACTAAGTAGTGAATTGCTGCCAAGGAATCTTCGTTTTTTGTTAAACATTATCTGTCCAAAATGAAAAGTATGTTTCATCAGTAATTGGACAGATAATGCCTTTGTCTATCAATTCCGATCTTGGCAATATGATGATGCTTGTGTTCATTTATTGTTTTAATAGGTAATTTACTAATTCTGAGAAAGCGACTTTTTGTTGTTCGCCTGATTCCATATGTTTAACAGCAGCCACTTGCTCTTCAAGCTCTGTTTCTCCTAGAACAATCGTATATTTTGCACCTAAACGGTCAGCGGATTTCATTTGTGCCTTCATTTTGCGATCCAAATAATCCATCTCAGTGGCAATGCCCTTGGCGCGGAAGGTACTTGTTAATTCTACTGCTTTTAGCTTCGCTTCATCACCCATTGCAATCATATAGACATCAAGACCTGATGCTGTGTCTAATTCAACTCCCTCGGCTTCAAGAGCTAGTAAAAGACGCTCAATACTTAATGCAAAACCGATTCCCGGTACATCTGGTCCACCAATTTCTTCGACTAGTCCATTGTAGCGCCCTCCACCACAAAGAGTCGTAATAGCGCCAAAGCCAGAAGCTGTTGACATAATTTCAAATGTCGTATGATTGTAATAATCAAGACCTCTCACAAGATTTGGATCAACCTCATATGAAATACCTAAAATATCTAAATACGTTTTAACTTGAGCGAAATAGGCTGCTGATTCCTCAGTTAGGAAATCCGTTAATGCTGGTGCAGAATTCATTAATGGATGCTCACGGTCCACTTTACAGTCTAGGATGCGCAATGGATTTTTTTGTAATCGATTTTGACAATCTGTACAAAATTCATGAATATGTGGTTCAAAATGCTGGAGCAGTGCCGTACGATGTGTATCGCGTGTAACTTTATCGCCAAGTGAATTGATGACTAATTTTAAATCCTTTAAGCCTGCTGATTCATAAACATCCATGGCTAGTGCAATCACTTCAGCATCAATAGCTGGATCAGCTGAACCAATTGCCTCCACTCCAAATTGAACAAATTGACGATAACGTCCAGCTTGCTGACGCTCATAACGGAACATAGGTCCTATATAGGATAGCTTAACTGGCTGATCAGGAGCACCGAACATTTTATGCTCAACATAGGCTCGAACTACACCAGCTGTGTTTTCAGGACGTAGCGTTAATGAACGCCCACCACGATCCTCAAAGGTATACATTTCTTTTTGTACAACATCAGTTGTTTCACCAACACCACGTGCAAATAAATCTGTTTGCTCAAAAATAGGTGTACGGATTTCGTTATAACGATAAACATGACAAATATCTCGAATAATCGCTTCGACTTTTTGCCATTTCTCTGATTGCCCCGGCAATATATCCTGCGTCCCACGTGGTACCTTAAAACTCATATAACTACCTCCTCTATTGATTGCTTATGAAAGATTTTTGAGTACCTGCTCGTTTAAACGAAGTTCTTTCTCTTAGGTGAGCAGATTCTCCCCCTTTTAAGCGACTCTTCTCTCAAATTGAGTCGATTCGCTTTTGAGAGACTCTCCCCCAATTGAGCGGACCCCAATTTTTTAGAAACAAAAAAGCTCCCGCCACCTTGCATATTGCAAGGGACGAGAGCTATAGAAGCTTCCGCGGTTCCACCCTAGTTGACGCGCTTAACAACGAGCGTCCTCCTCATAATCGGATAACGGCCGATTCCGTTTTTTCCTACTAAGTTTTACTTTTCAGAAAAAAGCCTCTCAAGTGTTGTTCACGTTATACGTTTTTGTAGGAAAGATTGCAGCCTAGGTCTTTCCCTCTCTTTTCCAATAGAGGTATACGCTACTTGCTTGGTCATAAGCAGTGAATCATTTTTT
Source organism: Lysinibacillus sp. FW301-JW8 (assembly GCF_058788755.1). Lineage (NCBI taxonomy): Bacteria > Bacillati > Bacillota > Bacilli > Caryophanales > Bacillaceae > Lysinibacillus > Lysinibacillus sp. FW301-JW8. Next base: position 15,582 of record NZ_JBYTBB010000048.1, on the reverse strand, counting down.
AATTACCCCTTATGTTAGTCACAACGAAAGACAATGTCAACTGTTTTTGTATTTTTAACGAAACAGTTGCGAAAACAACAAATTCCATTACCATTTTCCCACGAATTCTATTACTAAAGCATGGTAAAATAGCACAAGGAATAGGAGGAATTTGATGAGGACAAAACTTTTACATATCATGATCATCTTCTTGCTAATGTTAACGATTGCCATTCCAAGTAAAATTAATGTTCAAAGTGCGTTTGCCGACACCAGTGATTTAAAAGTGACGGGGACAATTCTTCATTTACGTGAGGGACCAGGACTGTCCTATCCCATTATTACAACGTTAGAAGAGGGTGATTCCTTAACTTCTATTGGTCGAGAAGGAGACTGGATTCAAGTAAAAACAGGCAATGACGAAGGTTGGGTAGCATCATGGCTAACTGCTCCTATAAATGCTAAACAAACGATTGATAAAACCGTTATTTCACAGGTTGATCGTCTTAATATTCGCACGGAACCTGATATTTCTTCTGCAGTTCTTGGGCAACTATCAACGGGTAAACAAGCTAATCTGATTGAAGAAAGTGGCGAATGGGCGAAAATTGATTGGAACGGGCTAGTTGGCTGGGTTTCGACAGATTATGTTACCATTAATAAAATACCTGAGAAAAAATCTGATTCGGAAAAACCTGTCATTGAAGTATCGACAAAAAAGGTGAACAAGGATACAACATTTACAGTGTTAGTGGATACACTGAATGTTCGAAAAAAGCCCGATTTAAATGCGAAAAAAGTAGGTTCTGTTAAGAAGGGAAAAGCCTTTAAAGTATTAGCCCAAGAGCATAATTGGGTACAAATTCAGTACAGCAATAAAATAACTGGCTGGGTATATAGTTTTTATGGCACATTTTCAAATGTAGAAAAAACCAAATCTACATCTTCCTCATCTACAGAGCTGGAATCTGTGACTATTATCTATAATGGGACAAACCTACGGACAGATGCTACTACAACGGCTGAAGTTGTAGAACGTGTAGATGCAGGCAAAAGCTACCCTATTGTAGGTGCGAAAGATAATTTTTATGAAATACAATTAGATAACAAAACTGCATTTGTAGCGAACTGGGTCGTTACAACTACATCCAACAAAGCTGTGACAACCAAAAAGAATACATCTGAGCCTCGTAAAAAGGGAACGTTAAATGGTCTTACAATTGTTGTTGATGCAGGACATGGTGGAAATGATCATGGTACTACTGGTCAACGAGGTACTGATGAGAAGGAAATCACGTTGAAAACTGCTTCTCTGCTTGCTTCAAAGTTGAGTGCAGCAGGTGCAGATGTAGTAATGACTAGAGAATCAGATGAATATGTAGCACTTCGAAAACGTGTATCTATAGCCCATCAACATGAGGCAGATGCTTTTATTAGTATTCATTACGATGCGACGGACGATAGCTCCATTAATGGCTTTACATCATACTATTTAAACAGCAATCAAAAGGCCCTTGCTGAGGCCATTCATAATGGGCTTTCTAGTAAAATTGATTTAAGGGATCGTGGGGCCCAGCAAGGGAACTTCTTAGTGCTCAGGGAAAATCGACAAAAGGCTGTCCTTATTGAATTAGGCTTCTTAAGTAATGCAAGTGAGGAACGTGTTGTTACAACAGCAAAATTCCGAGAACAAGCAAGTCTGGGAATTTATCAAGGCATCTTAAATTATTTTAATGAAAGCGATTAAAATTCAAAAAGCTGTGCAGAAAGAAGATAATAATCTACTTTTCTGCACAGCCTTTTCTTTTAAGAGATTCCCAGTGCGACAGCCGCAATTAATGCAATACAGGCTATGACAGCCCAGCCAAGAATCATCTTCCAAATAAATTTAATCCATTTTTCATACGGAATGCCTGCCACAGCCAAATATGCCATCAATGCCGATGAAGTAGGAATAATAGAGTTAGTTAATGAATCTCCATATTGGAATGCTAAAACAGCAACTTGACGCTCTAAACCTAGTAAATCTGTAATAGGGATCATAATTGGCATTGTTGCTGCTGCCTGACCACTACCAGATGAGATAAACAAGTTTAAGAGGGCTTGAATAAATAACATCCCGATTGCACTAATGGAATGTGGCAAATGACCAATCGTTTCAGATGCAGCATAAACAATAGTATCAATAATTTTTCCCTGCTCAAGTACAACTGTAATGGCACGTGCAAAACCTACAATAAGTGCACCAAAGGTAACAGCCTTAGCCCCATCAATAAAGGAATCAAAAATTGTTCCAGGTTTTAATCCACCTAAAAGACCAGCAAGTAAACCCATAATTAAAAAGGATGCCGTTAATTGTGTTAAAAACCAGCCCCAGTTAAAGACTCCATAAATATTAAATCCAATACCACAAGCCATCGCAATGAACACTAATTTATGTTTTCCTGTTAAGGTTGGCATAGCAATTGTAGATAGATTTGTTTTAGCCTTTTGCTCAATGTCATAAATAACACTTGCTTGCGGATTCTTTTTTACTTTAAAGGCATAACGAGATACATAAAAAATTGCAAAGCCTAATACAAATACATACACAACAGCTCGGAAGCCAATTCCAGAAAATAAAGGTACATCAGCTAAGGATTGTGCAACCCCCACCGTAAATGGATTGAGCATTCCTCCAAAAAAACCACTAGCGGCACCAAGCGTAATCATAGCTGTTCCAGTGATTGCATCAAATCCCATTGCACGGGCAATCGCTACCCCTATCGGCACAAAAATAATTGTTTCTTCTGCCATTCCCATGGTGAAACCGCCAACAGAGAATAAAATCATTGATAATGGAATTAGCAGCTTCTCTCTGCCTTCTAATGCTTTTACACCCTTATAAACACCCGCCTCTATCGCACCAGTAGCACGAATAATCCCAAATACACCGCTTACTAGGAAAATATAAAATATAATCTGGGCTCCTTTTTCTAGCCCCATTGGAATGGCTGTAAACATTTCAAAAAATGATACGGGATCACTCTCAATATGATGATAGCTTCCATCTACAACCAGCATTCGACCTTCCTTGTCCTCTACACGGTCAAATTCCCCTGCTGGAATAATATAACTTAAAATACCTGCAAGAAAAATAATAGCAAAAATGATCGTATATGTATGAGGTACCTTTAGCCAGCTTTTCTTTTTTACAATTTGTTCATTTTCCATTTCTCCACCCACTTATCTTCAATAATTCAGACATTAGCGTTTTTCTAATTAATAGATATTCCTCCTTTTTATTTTTGTCGCTATATGTCGTTTAATTGAAAATAAATATACAATAGTTCAAATTTATTGTAAAGTATTAATTTTCTATCATTTCAGATTTCTAATAGATTAGTTGCTTTATACAACTTTCGCGGGCGACCCTGATGGTAAGGATGCTCTTCACCAGATAATACAAGAAATTTTTGCTCAATTAATCGATTAATCATTCTTTCTGCCGATCGACGAGAAAGATTTAAATACATTGATAATTCTGTTGCAGAAAAAGGTCGATTATTATTTAACTTAATAAATTGCCTAATTAAATTTAAATTTTTAGCACTCATTTTTAATTTTTCAGCAATCTCTAAAATATGCTGATCATTATTCGATAATGCTATTTTTTTATTATTTTCAAATAATGGTCTATGAAGTCGATTTTCTTCATCAACTAGGCACAAAACAGAGGAATGCTCGTCAAATTTTGTTGTAAAAAACAAAGCTTGGGAGGAATGTGTCTCAGCTTCATGTAATGAATATCCAAACCCTATTCCAATACGAAAAGACGTTTCGAATTGTACTTCAAACTGCTTCATTAACGATGTTAAATAAACCCTATCAAGCGTTTCAATCACCCCTCTAGTAGAAAAAATTAAGTAGGGCTCTTGAAGGGATTGAGCTACCCTTGCATAAAACATTTTGCATACTTTTTCCAAATTCTCCATCCATAACTGTTTATTTGCAATAGAGTTCTCTCTGCTACAAATTGATACAACAGCGATTTGTGATGAAATTAATAGGGTGTTTTTATAAGTATTAAGGGCTTTATTTACCGTCGATATAAAAGTCTGTTTCCTTTCGACCATATAGCTTGCTGGGACTCCAGCTTGTTGTAATGCTTCATAAACAGCATGTAAGCTAGTAAGTGCAAGCTCTGTCTTCCCTGCTCTATATAACTCCTTATGGAACATTATATAGTCATCAATCTGGAAGTGATCTATTTTTTCGTTTTGATCATATACCCAAGCGTAATCTATTGCATGCATCTCTGGAGATTGAATATCTGCCTCTTTTAAAACTTGATTTAGAACATCTTTTTTAGGTAAATCCATTGATAGGTTAGACAATTCTACCTTCTGGTTATGTTGTATGGATAGCAATGATAGGGATAATGTTAATTCATCAAAGGGAATATAGGTTGCTTGAATCTTTTTAGCTTTTATCTTATCCATACAGTAATAATAGGAAATTGATCCAGCAAATAATAAGATGTCTGCATGGTCAGCAGCCTCATCAATCAATTCAATACTTTGCTCAGGTACCATGTAAGGGAAATGAATAAATTGCACTTGAGGAAACACAGAAAAGTTTTGTTTTATGTTATTCCAGAAAAATAATGAACCAAGTACGGCTATCCTTTGCATCGTTTTACCTCCCTTTTATAAATGGCAGAATATTTAGATAATTATACAATAAAAATGGCTTTCCATCATGAAAAAAACCTTCAGTCACATATTGTGAATTGAAGGCATCTAAGTCATTTATTTTTTAACTGTTGCCAAGGTAACCCATACAATTTCCTCCATACGAATGAAGAAAGGTGTACGACTAATCTCCACAACGATATGGTCAGGTAATACTGAGGCTAATACACCTTGCTGAATATTTTTCTCGGTTTGTACTACAATAGCCTGACCAATCATCATGTTAAGAGTTTCGTATAAATATGGATTTGATATGCTTCCCATTTTCGTCATTTTTAAGACACTTCCTTCCTACAAAACTAACCATACTTTATAGTGTATGAAGGAAATATAGGAAATGTACCATTATTTTGACTCAAGAAGTATAGTAACTGGACCATCGTTTGTAAGTGCAACGTCCATCATCGCACCAAATATACCTGTCTCCACTTGTAAGCCGTGTAAACGTAAGGCATCATTAAAAGCCTGCCATAACGGCTCCGCAACTTCTGGTCTAGCTGCATTTATAAAACTTGGCCGATTCCCCTTTTTTGCATCCCCATACAATGTAAATTGTGAGACGGATAGTATAGCCCCTCCATGCTCTAAAATAGAATGGTTCATTTTTCCATCAGCATCTTCCCAAAGACGGAGATTAGCTATCTTTTTGGCTAAATAGTCTATATCCTCTTGTGTATCCTCATGTGTAATCCCTACCAAAAGGACATAACCATTATCAATAGCGCCTGTTACTTTCCCGTCAACCGTAACAGTGGCCGCTTTACTACGTTGTAAAACTACTTTCATTCTTTAAAACCTCAATTCTATCGTTGTAACTTTCCATCAATAAGAAAGTTAATCCAACCAAGGACTCTTTTAATTAATCACACGTTGCACTGAATAAATATCTGGAGTTTGTTTAATACGCTCTACAACTTTATGCAAATGTGAAATATTTGAAATTGATATTGTTAAATGAATAGTCGCCATTTTTTCACGATCAGCACGACCACTGACAGCTAAGATATTCGTTTTCGTTTCACTAACAATTTGCATAATTTCATTTAATATACCAGGTCGATCAAAGGCTGATACTTCAATATCAACTGGGTACTCTTTTTTCTCAGGAGTCAGTCCATTTTCCCACTCTACCTCTATCAAACGTTCCTGCTCATCCTCTATTTGAATGTTAGGACAATCTGCACGGTGTACTGAAACACCTCTACCTTTCGTAATAAAGCCGACAATGTCATCTCCAGGCACAGGTGTACAACAACGCGAAAGTCGGATAAGCATATTGTCAATACCTTTTACGATAACACCTGATTCTGTGCGCTTTTGTGGAACAAGAGTCTTCATTTTTTGCTCGATTTTCTCGAGTGCTTCTTCCTGCTCACGCTCTTTACGGCGTTTTTCTGCTAATCGATTAACAACTTGCTGTGCAGTTATACCATTAACACCAACAGCTGCATATAAATCCTCTTCGTTTGTGTAGTTAAATTTGTCGCAAACACGTTTTAAATTCTCAGCTGACATGGTTTCCTTCATGTCATAATCCTGTGCACGGATTTCCTTTTCAATCATCTCTTTGCCTTTGATAATATTTTCTTCACGAAGATGACGTTTGAAAAACTGTTTTATTTTATTTTTCGCCTGTGAGGATTGCGCTATTTTAAGCCAATCACGACTTGGGCCAAAAGATTGTTTAGAGGTTAAAATCTCAATGATATCTCCCGTTTTCAAAGGTGTATCAAGCGGTACCATTTTACCATTGATTTTCGCGCCAATTGTACGATTTCCGACTTCTGAATGCACACGGTATGCGAAGTCGATAGGTACAGAACCTGCTGGTAATTCAATGACATCTCCCTCAGGTGTGAAGACATAAACCATATCAGAAAATAAATCAAATTTTAAGGACTCCATAAATTCCTCAGCATTTGAGGATTCATTTTGAAACTCTAAAATTTCACGGAACCATGTTAATTTTTGATCAACATTTTGTTTTTCAGTATCAATCTTTTTACCTTCTTTATAGGCCCAATGTGCAGCAATCCCGTACTCAGCAATCTTATGCATTTCCTTTGTACGAATTTGCACCTCTAAGGGGTCACCATAAGGGCCAATTACTGTCGTATGCAGTGATTGATAAAGGTTTTGCTTAGGCATTGCAATATAATCCTTAAAGCGCCCAGGCATCGGCTTCCATAATGTATGCACGATTCCTAGCACAGCATAGCAATCTTTAATACTATCGACCAATACACGAATGGCTAATAAATCATAAATCTCATTAAATTGTTTTTTTTGTAACACCATTTTGCGATAGATGCTGTAGATGTGTTTTGGACGACCATAAATATCCGCATCAATTTCGACCTCTGTAAGCTGTGACTTCATCTCAGCCATAACATTTTCTAAATACGCCTCACGTTCATCGCGTTTTTTCTTCATTAGACTAACAATGCGGTAATATTGCTGTGGATTTAAATAACGAAGAGCTGTATCCTCAAGCTCCCATTTAACTGTCGAAATTCCAAGACGATGCGCAAGCGGTGCAAAAATTTCAAGCGTCTCTTTGGAGATACGGCGTTGCTTTTCAGCAGGTAAATGCTTGAGCGTCCGCATATTGTGTAGACGATCAGCAAGTTTAATTAAAATGACACGAATATCCTGTGCCATAGCAACAAACATTTTACGATGATTTTCTGCTTGTTGCGCTTCTTTTGATAAATATTTAATTTTCCCCAACTTTGTCACGCCATCAACAAGCATTGCAACCTCTTCGCCGAATTCGCGAACTAAATCGTCGCGCGTAAAATCTGTATCCTCGACAACATCATGTAAAAAACCAGCCGCAACTGTTTCAGGGTCCATTTGTAATTCAGCCAAAATACCAGCTACTTGCACTGGGTGAATAATATACGGTTCACCTGAGCTTCGGAATTGCTCAATATGGGCATTTCTCGCTAATTCATATGCTTTTTTCACGAATGCGACATTTTCATCATTCATGTAGGATTTGACTAACTCAAATACGTCCTCGGGAGTCAAAATTTGCTCTTTCGCCATAACATGTCCACCTTGCTCGTCAAATTTTTCAGATTAGATATAAATTTAATTGTATAAAATATTGTAGCCTATTGTAAAGTGACTGTGTCATTTTGTTTAGTTAATCTCGTGAACAATGTGAAAAATGGGAGAATTTTTCTTCATAATGAATAAAAAGACCCTCTGCGAATGTAATATTTCGCAAAGAGTCTCTCTTTTCGTATAATTGGTTAGCTTAATTTATTATACGCAACAGCAATTTTAGCCCCTACAACTGCATTATTTTTTACTAATGCAATGTTTGCATCAAGACTTTTACCCTCTGTTAATTCTTTTACTTTTCCAAGTAAGAATGGCGTAACGTTTTTGCCTTGGATACCATTTTCTTCTGCTTCTATTAGCGCTTTTTCAATGATTTCTGTAATGAATGCATGCTCAAGCGCCTCAGACTCAGGAATAGGATTCGCAATGACCGCTCCGCCCTTCAAGCCTAATTGCCATTTTGCACGTAACATCTCTGCCACTTCTTCTGGTGTATCAAGTTTAAAGTTAACATCGAAACCACTTTGACGAGTATAGAACGCAGGTACCTCATCTGTGCCATATCCAACGACAGGTACACCCTTAGTTTCAAGATATTCTAATGTTAAACCAATATCTAAAATAGATTTAGCACCTGCACAAATTACAGCCACATTTGTTTGTGCCAATTCTTCTAAATCTGCTGAGATATCCATCGTAGTTTCAGCGCCTCGATGAACACCACCAATACCGCCTGTTACGAAAATTTCAATACCTGCAAGTTCCGCACAAATCATTGTTGCCGCAACAGTTGTCGCACCTAATTTTTTTGTTGCCAATAAATAACCTAAATCACGACGTGAAGTTTTCGCTACTCCTTGCGCATTACCGAACATTTCAAGCTCTTCATCTGATAAACCGATTTTAATTTTCCCATCAATTAATGCAATCGTTGCTGGAACTGCACCATTGTCGCGGATAATTTGTTCTACTTCACGCGCAGTTTGGACGTTTTGAGGGTATGGCATGCCGTGAGAGATAATTGTTGATTCTAATGCTACGATTGGTAAACCCTTTACCTGTCCTGCTTTTACTTCCTCTGATAATACGATGAATTCTTTCATGTTGTTATTCCTCCATTTCACTTTTTAACAAATCTACGGATAATTCAGGTCTTACTGTATATGGGGATGCCAGTGTATTTTTAGCATTTGTTAAACCAGCATCAATACATGTTGCAAAGGATTGTCCAGTAAGCCAGCTATGAATCACAGCGCTGACAAAGGCGTCCCCTGCACCTGTTACATCTTCAATCTTTTCAATAATCTTAGCCTTAAAATGACTTGGCTTAATTGAAGTCGATGCTGCAAATACACCTTTACTTCCTGCTGTAATAATGACATGCTCTGCACCTAACTGAAGTAGTTGCATTAATGCTTTTTCATAATCGGCAGCGCTTTCAATTGCATGTCCAACAATTGTTTCTGCTTCGTCCGTGTTACAAATAAACCAAGTAACCCCTTGCAATGTATCAGGTAGTCGATTCATTTTAGGGGAAGACACAGGCACAATGACTAACGGAATTTCACGAGCAATTGCCATTTGTTGAATATAGGCTACTGTTTCCTTAGGGCAATTTAAATCCAAAATAAAGCATCCAGCATTGACAAGCATCGCCTCATGCTTTTTTAATAAGCTTGGCAGCAAGAGATCATAAACTACCATGTTAGCAACAGCCAGTGCTAGCTCTCCCTGCTCGTCCATTATTGCAGTATAGGAGCCAGTTGAAGTATCTGGTAATTGCTCGACATAACGTAAATTCATAAATGACTCGGAAGCCTCTTGGATTACTTGCCAATCAGCATCCTTACCTGCCGTTGTTAGTAATGTTACCTGATGATTTAGCCTACCTAGGTTCTCAGCAATGTTTCGCCCAACACCACCCACGCTAAATGAAGAGCTTGCAGGATTAGAAGTACCAAATTGAACGTTACCCTTCACGTGAAATTTTCGATCTAGATTTGCGCCACCGATACAAATAATTTCATTTTCCTCGGGTAAAATATACGCACGTCCTACTATTTTTCCCTGCTTCGTTAAGCTCGACACTAAGTTGGCCAGGACTGGACGAGATAGATTCATCTTATCCGCCATCTCTTGCTGAGACATAAACGGATTTTGACGAATTAATGCCAGTACCGCCTGTTCTCTTTCATTCATAGCATCACCTTTTATTATATTTGTTTATATTATAAACTTTTGTTTATTAAAAGTCAAAAAAAAATGAACCCAATAACGATCATTGAGTTCCTCTTTTCATTCTTATTCAGCATGAGCCTGTCTCTGTGGCTGTTTTTTTACCATAATAACAAATAAGCTTGCTAACGCACAGAAAACACCTGCAAGGAAAAAAGCCCATGTATAAGAATTGAAAAACTTATAAATAAGCCCTCCACCGTAAGCAGCTAAAGCAGCACCTGCCTGGTGTGATGCAAAAATCCATCCATAAATAACACCACTTTTATTCGTGCCAAAAGTTTGTCTAGCAATACTAATGGTAGGAGGTACAGTGGCAATCCAATCTAATCCGTAAAATATTGTAAAGATTGCTAGTAAGGAAAGTGAACCTTGTGTTAATGCGTAAGGTAGTAACAGCAAGGACATCCCTCTTAAAAGATAGTACCAAAACAATAACCACCGATTATCAAAACGATCTGACAGCCAACCTGACAAAGTAGTACCAACGAGATTAAATATGCCCATAAAAGAAAGAAACGATGCGGCAGTGACTAGTGGTACACCAAAGCTAATACAATAAGAAACAAAATGAGTTCCGACTAATCCGCTTGTTGAAAGACCACAAATAAAGAAGCTTCCCGCTAATAGCCAAAACTCCTTAACCTTTACAGCCTCAAATAGTCCACTAAAGGCAATAATAATTGGATTTTTTTTATGAGGCTCTGAGGGTACTTCTAGCTCTTCTTCCTGTCCATAAGGTAGCATCCCAATATCTTGTGGCTTGTTTTTTATAAATAGCAAAATGATGACAAACATAAGCGTACTAAGCAGAAGAATTAAGCCAATCGCATGTCTCCAAGAAAACTGCTCAATGATAATAGCCAGTACAGGCAGTAAAATTAATTGACCTGTTGCTGTACTTGCTGTTAGAATCCCCACTGCTAACCCTCTTCTTTTTACAAACCAATGGTTGGCTACATATGGACTTAGCACAGTTAAAAAGAGGCTAGCCCCTAAACCAATTATTCCTCCCCAAATAATGATTAATTGCCATGATTGGCTCATAAAAAGTGTAAGTATCAAGCCTATTACAAGGGTAGCCATCGCTCCTAGCATCATCTTCTTTAAACCAGCTACTTCAAGTAATGCGGCCATAAATGGTCCAGAAAACCCATATAAAAATAAGCTAATCGCAAACGCTAGAGCAATTAAGGACCTATCCCAATTAAATTCCTTTTCAAATGAATTTATAAAAACTCCTGATGATGACATAGTAATACCAGCTACGATGATTGAGAAAAATGCAATAATGAGAATAAACCAACTATAATGAATACGCTTCACCATAACACCTTCATTTCCTGAAAGATTTTCAAATTAAACATGTATATACATGTTTTTGATTGCATTACATGTATGTACATATATAATGATAGTAAGAGCATTTATAGCTGTCAAGCAGTATTTCTCATATGTTAGGTGTATACTGAAGCTATCTGAATCCATAAAAGGGGAACTGAACTAATGGAGAATAATCTGAAGACTCTAGATTATACGCAGATATGTGTTTGCGCAAACCTTAGAAAAAAAACAAGATCTGTGACGCAATTGTATGACAAGTTGCTTCAGCCGACTGGTCTAAAGGTCACTCAATATTCAATGCTTGCCAATATTGCTCATCAACAAACCGTTTCGGTAAGTCGATTGGGTGAAATTTTGCAACTTGACCAAACCACTGTTACGCGAAATATAAATATTTTAAAACAAAGCGGCTATGTTGAATTAACAAGAAATCCACAAGATGCACGAACGAAGATCATTTCATTAACAGATAAGGGAATAGAAAAACTAAATGAAGCTACCCCTATTTGGCAAGCTATTCAAGAAAGGATTATTGCTGATATCGGCATTGATCAATATGCAAATTTCTATGACACATTAAGAACCATCCAAAAAATCATCCGCTCTTACGATGAAGTGTAGTTTTTATGGGGATTGAAACTTAATTGAAGAGTGCCTATGGACTTGATTGCTCGTATAATCATGGGGTGGACTGTTTTGAACGCTTACCTAAGCGATATGGCAGGAGACCCGAGCGGTTTTCATGTTTACCTGAGCGATTTGGCTGGGAACCCGAGCGATTTTCACGCACACCTGAGTGGAACTGCCGGCAACCCGAGCGATTTTTACACTTACCTGAGCGGAACTACGAGGGAACCGAGCGATTTTCACGCACACCTGAGCAAAACTACTGGCGAACCGAGCGATTTCACGCACACCTGAGCGAAACTACTAGCAACCCGAGCAATTTTTTTGCACACCTGAGCGAATCAGCTGTCAAACCGAGTAGTTTTTGACCCACTCACTGGAGCCATTTTGTCTGTCTGCCAAAATTCCATACAAAAAAAAGCGCCATAATCATGTGGCGCTTTCCTTTTAGCTGTATTAATATTCAATAAGTGTTTTCACGTTTAAATCGCCAAGTTTTGCACGACCATTTAGCTCTTTTAATTCAATTAGGAAGGCACAGCCAATAACCTGACCACCTAATTGCTCCACTAAACGAACTGTCGCTTCAACAGTGCCTCCTGTCGCAAGTAGATCATCACAAATTAACACCTTTTGACCTGGCTTAATTGCATCTTTATGCATAGTTAATGTATCTTTTCCGTATTCAAGACCATAATCAGCACTTACCACTTCACGCGGTAATTTCCCTGGTTTACGAACAGGGGCAAAGCCAATTTCAAGCGCGTAAGCAACTGGACATCCAATAATAAAGCCGCGAGCCTCTGGACCTACTATAATTTCTGCACCTAACTCTTTGGCATAAGTGACGATTTGATCAGTTGCATATTTATATGCAGGACCATTATCCATAATTGTTGTGATATCTTTGAAGCTAATGCCCTCTTTTGGCCAGTTCTCAACCGTTGTTACATATTGCTTTAAATCCATGATATTGCTCCTCCTACGAACCTTTTTCGTCTATTAATGTAATCGTTCATCAAACCATTGTTTTAATTCTATATAAGGGGCATAGACCAGCTTTTGCTCCATTTCAATCTGTTCTGAACGTTGTTTGTAAGACGGTGCCTCCGTAAGCTCCTGTTTTGTGGCATTCACGTTGACAGTCGTCAGTCCACTCTCCATTTTAACAAAACCAAGCTCAAAAAACACCTGTGTCATAAATTTTAATGCATCTAATGGCCAACCTGTATGCTTTGCTAAATCTGCTAAATGCATATTAAGTGGAAAAGCAGGGCGATTTTTCAAAAATTTATAGTACCAAGCAAATTGCTCGCGTGTTGGCAAGCCATTGAAATATTGTGAATCCGGCATATAAAAATGCGCATAAATACGGGATGGAGCAGTTTTTTGTAATACATTTTCTAACAGTTGAACATTTTGAGGTAAATCTAAAAGCACAACATAATTGGTTTGTCCCACATTTGAAAGTGAAGAATCTACTGCTAGAATAGGCTCACCAATAAGAGATTGGTAGTAAGTCAATGTCTCTGGACGGAAGGCAATAAATGTTGCTTCTTCTTTCGGAACTGTATTTAACCAGCGAGCCGTTTGACGGATACCGCGAATATCAAATAATTGCCACTCTGTTGTTTGAACATCTTCAATCATAAATTGTGCCTTTTTACGTCCCTGCCACTCATTAATTTGTAAATCCCCTGTAAAAGATATTTTTATGCCATATGTTAACTCTTCATGTAGATGACCTTTATTAAAGCCAACGCTATCTAATTTTTCATAGCCATCTGTCAACTCCATTTTAATATGGTTTTCAGCTGCACCTATTTTACGCATAGAGGCAATTTCCACATCCTCTAATACATAAATTGGCTTCGGAAAATCTGTACCAAATGGACCGAGCGTTGAAATCTCCTCGATAGCATCAGCAGAAATTTCATCTAGCTTTAAAGGTATATCGATAGCTAATACAGGTGTTAGCTGCTCCTCTGATAAACAAGCTTTTGCTTGAGCATCTAAGCGTAATCGTAATTCATCAACATGCTCGATAGATAATGTCATGCCGGCTGCCATAGGATGTCCACCAAAATGAGGTAGTATATCTCTATTTTTGGCTAGTTCATTGTATAAATGAAATCCTTCAATACTACGGGCAGAGCCTTTTGCTGTCCTTTTTTCATTGTCTAATGAAAGTACAATTGTTGGACGGTAATAAAGTTCAACAAGTCGAGATGCAACAATTCCCACAACACCTGCATTCCAGCCCTCTCCTGCAACGACTAAAACAAGTGAATTCCGAATTGTTTCATCTGATTCGATAAGAGCGATTGCCTGGTCTGTTATACTTTTAACAATATCTTTGCGCTCACTATTACATGCATTGAGCTGTTTTGCCAATGCTGTTGCCTTTGCATGATCCTCAGCCATTAATAGCTCTACACCAGGGGCCGCTTCTCCAAGACGACCAACTGCATTTAAGCGCGGACCAAAATAAAAGCCGATTGTTTCTTCATTAATCTTAGCTTGCTCAGTGCTTGCTACTTCACACATTGCCAGTACCCAAGGGCTTAGAGAACGGCGCATTTCTTCTATTCCGCGCTTTACAAGATAACGATTTTCATCCACTAATGGCACTAAATCTGCTACAGTTCCGACAGCTACCAATTCCATTAGATGTGTAGGTAACTCACCATATAAAGCATGTGCCAACTTAAAAGCTACACCCACACCTGCAAGCTCGCCAAATGGATAATGCCCTTCTGGTATGCGAGGATGTAAAATAATATCCGCTGGTGGTAATTCATCACCTGGTTCATGATGGTCAGTTACAATAACATCCATGCCAAGTTCCTTCGCAATACGAATTGGTTCAATGCCTGAAATTCCATTATCTACTGTAATAATTAGCTGAACACCCTCGTCAAATGCTTCACGAAATAGATCCTCATGTGGTCCATAGCCGTGAATAAAACGATTCGGTATTTTAAACGATACATCAGCTCCAAGATCAAGTAGCACATTTAGCATGACAGTTGTACTTGTCACACCATCGGCATCATAATCTCCATAAACTAATATTTTTTCTCCATTCTCAAGTGCTTGCTCAATACGTGCCACAGCTTCAGCCATATTATGCATTAAAAATGGATCATGAATATTTGCTTCTGTCATATTTAATAAACTCTCTGCATCAATGGTTGTTGCGCAGCCCCGTGCCGCTAAAATTTTCGCCGCAATTGCAGATAGCTGTAGGTCATTTTGTAATGTTTGTACGAGTTTGGCATCTGGTCGTTCCACTTGCCATCTTTTTTTCGATAAAATCATCTTCTCACTTCCTTACGAAGGCTATTATACCGAAAATCTATCTTATTCGCACTATCAGTTAGATTGATAGTTTTATCCATAAGATTCTTAATGCTATCGGTCTCATAAAAAAACCTACTCTATTAAAGAGTAGGCATGTTGTTGAAATACTATTATGTCAATGAAATCAAGGTGACAAATTAAAAAGTATAGTCCTTTTTCAAAACGAGGGGTTGATCTCCGTTCCTACTGAGTGCTTTCCTGGGGGCGTCCGATGAGCCGCTTCACTCGC
>NZ_JBYTBB010000047.1:0-43394 GCF_058788755.1 Lysinibacillus sp. FW301-JW8 | reverse complement strand
CTCGTTTTGAAAAAGGGCTATACTTTTTAATTTGTCACCTTGATTTCATTGACATAATAGTATTTCAACAACATGAGAATCTGCTAGATTGAAACTAGCAGATTCTTCAATGATACAATTTAATTAAAGTAATATTGTTTTTAAAATAGTAATCGCTTCATCAATTTCCTCTTTTGTCACTGTCAAAGGCGGTAATAAACGAATAACGTTTGGTCCCGCTCCTACTAGTAATAAGCCCTTTTCCTCTGCAGCCGCAATGTACGGCGCTACTTCGGTATCACCGCAACCAATACCAAGCAATAAACCTTGGCCCTGTACCGTATACGTTGATGGCAAATTTATCTTTAACTGACTTACAAAATAGGCAGATAGCTCCTGTACATTTTGTAAAAATGCGGCATCAAATACATGATCTAGTACAGTTTCCGCCACACTCATCGCTAGCGGGTTACCACCAAATGTAGTACCATGAGTTCCAGGACCAAATGTGTCATATAACTCAGCTGTTCCAAGCATACCACCGATAGGGAAGCCACCACCTAGCCCTTTTGCTAATGTTACGATATTTGGTTTTAAAATCGTTTGCTCAAAAGCAAATCTTGTTCCTGTTCGTCCAATTCCTGTTTGAACCTCATCAACAATTAGTAGAATCCCTTTATCCTTACAAATTTTTGCAATCGCTGCTGCAAATTCCGCAGATACACTATTTACGCCACCCTCTCCCTGAATCATTTCCAGCATTATAGCTGCTACAGAATCATCAATGGCTGCTTCAAGGGCATCCACATCATTAAAAGGCAGAATTGTAAATTTTCCAACAAGTGGTCCAAAGCCATTATGTACCTTACCCTGACCTGTTGCGGACATTGCACCAAAAGTTCTTCCATGGAACGATTTTTCAAAAGAGATCATATGATGTTTCCCTGTATGTTTACGTGCCAGTTTAATAGCCGCTTCATTCGCTTCGGCACCACTATTACAGAAAAATGCATATGAAAAATGTGTATCCGCTATTAGTTTTTGCGCAACCTTTTCTTGACCGGGTATATCAAATAAATTAGAAATATGCCATAGCTTTTCACTTTGCTCCTGGATTGCTTTCACAATCGCAGGGTGTGCATGACCTAGACTTACGACAGCTATTCCACTAGTAAAATCTAAATATTTTTTTCCAGCAGTATCTTCTACAACTGTTCCTTGCCCTTTGACTATTTGGGCACGGCGTTTGCCATAGTTACCAAATAAAGCACTCATTTTCATCAGCCCCTATTCTAAATTAATAATCCCTACAATGGAGTAGAAACTTTTTTACTGTCTAAAATGGTCGTTCCTACTAAAGATTCACCCACAATTTGGACAGATGGGATACCTGCATTTAAGCATTCTAAGGCTCCTTGAACTTTAGGAATCATTCCCCCGTATATATGTCCCTCTTCTATCCATTGGTGGATTAAGGCAGGTGTTGCTTGTGATTGATATTCATCATGAATACGAACACCACTTACATCTGTGACTAGTAATAGACTATCTGCTTTGATAGCTAATGCAATTTCACTAGCAACTGTATCTCCATTAATATTCAATGCCTGGCCCGACTCATCTGCTCCGATACAAGCAATAACTGGCACAATATTTGCACTTATTAATGCTTCTAGTAAGGATGTATTAATTGTATTAACTTCACCTACAAATCCATATACATCTTTGTCAAGATAATCGGCTACCATTAATTGTCCATCAAAGCCATTTAACCCTATGGCAGCAATGCCGGCTGATGTTAATTCATGAACAAGAGCCGGATTAACTTTTCCAATGAGTGTTGTCTGAACAATGTCAATTGCAGCTTCACTTGTGACACGGATTCCATTTAAGGCATAAGATTCTACCCCTTGAGCCGCGAGTTCACGGTTAATGGCTGGACCGCCACCATGCGTGATGATAAGCTCTATACCGCTTTCTTGAAGCCTTTTAAAATTTTCAAAAAATGACTCATTTAAACCTTCAAGCGTACTGCCACCAAGCTTGATGACCATACGTTTACGAGCGGTATGATGCATTGATTTGAACGTAGTCATAAGTTAAATCACATCCCCACGCATGCCCCTTGCCCTCACCTAAACCAAGTGACACATAGATTTTTACTTCATGCATTTTTAAAATTTGAATTAACTCGTCTTCTGAGAATGGTATCGGCTCACCGTTTTCTACCATCGTTGCGCCGCCAATTTGAATCGTAATTTTATCTGGATCAACAGTGGCTCCACTATAGCCTACTGCCGCGATAATACGACCCCAGTTGGCATCACAGCCAAATACAGCTGTTTTTACAAGTGGTGAACCAACTACTGTTTTAGCAATTTTACGTGCTTCTTCATTTGAAATGGCCCCTTCTACTTCAACCTCAATTAACTTCGTAGCTCCTTCACCATCTTTCGCGATCATCTTCGCAAGATCTTGAGCAACTGTTTTCAATGTATAATAAAAGTTTTGCCAGTCTGGATGTGCAGGAGTTAATGATTCATTTCCTGCTAAACCATTTGCCATAATTACAACCGTGTCATTTGTTGATGTATCTCCATCCACTGTAATGGCATTAAACGTCAAATTTGTTATATCGGATAATGCACTCTGCAATACTTCCGATTCAATGTTCGCATCCGTTGTAATAAAACCGAGCATCGTTGCCATATTCGGTTCAATCATACCTGAACCTTTAGCCACTCCAGCGATAATAACCTCCTTACCATCGACTGTTGTACTATAGCTAGTGTTTTTCATAACCGTATCAGTTGTCATAATTGCCTGTGCAAAATCAATAGCACTTTCTAAATCACCCATCGGCTCTAATTGAATAATCCCTTTTGCTACTGGCTCCATTTTCATAATTTCACCAATAACACCTGTTGAACAAACCCCCACTAGATTTGCTTCAATGCCAAGCTTTTCTGCTGCAAGGGACTGCATTGTTTGCGCATCCTTCACACCCTGCTTTCCTGTACACGCATTCGCATTTCCAGAATTCACAATCATTGCTTGCATTTTCTTAGTTGTATAAACAACTTCCTTTGTTACCTTTAATGGTGCTGCTTGCACAGCGTTGGTTGTAAATACACCCGCTACACTTGCTGGCACTTCACTTACTAATATCGCCAAATCCTTTTTCTTATGTTTTAAGCCACAATGTAACCCTGCTGCTTTAAAACCTTTAGGTGAGACAATATTTTTACTTGATAATTTTTTCATAATATTCGTTGACGCTATTAGTGTCATATAATAATTCCTCCTTAAATTAAAATAAGAGAAGCATACAGTTTCCTGCATGCTATAAAGTGAAAATTTTCTTCAACCTAACTTTTTAGTTGAGGTTACAATATTAAATAAAGAACGGCACAACATCCAGCCCTGTTGTTTGTGGTAAATCAAATTGAACGTTCATATTTTGAATGGCTTGCCCTGCCGCCCCTTTGACTAAATTATCGATGACCCCAACAATCGTGGCACGATTTGTTCTGCTGTCTACTTTTACAAAAATATCACAATAGTTTGAACCTTTTACACGATTTGTTCCTAGCCCGTTGACATCCGTAACAATTCGAACAAATGGATGTTGGTCATAGGTATTTTTTAAACAAGATATCAGTTGTTCTTCTGTGACACCAGGCATAACCGGTGCATAAGAGGTCGATAAAATCCCTCGTGTCATTGGTACTAAATGCGTATTAAAAGTTATTGCTGTCTGAACACCTGCAAATATCGAAATCGCCTGTTCGATTTCTGGTATATGCTGATGGGAGTTTGTTTTATAGATTGAGAAATTCTCATTTGTCTCACTAAAATGTGTTGTCTGTGATGGTTTATTTCCGGCTCCTGAAATCCCGCTTTTCGCATCTATTATTAAAAAGCTCGGATCGATTAATCGCTCCTTTATCAGCGGTAATAGTGATAGTAGAACCGCAGTAGGATAGCATCCGGGATTGGCAATAAGGGATGCATGTTGAACATTTTCGGCATTCCATTCAGTTAAGCCATAAACACTTTGCTGAAGAATATCCAGCGGTGCTGCTTTTTTGCCATACCAAGTTTCATAGCTTGCAGGATCTTTTAATCGAAAGTCACCAGATAAGTCTATTAATTTAGGACCTTTCCCTACTAATGGAGGTAAAAGCTCACTAGTCACCCCTGAAGGTGTACTTGCAAAAACTACATCATATTTCTCTAAAGCTTCATAATCAATTTTTTGTAACGGTGTATCAGCAATTTGAACGAGGTGTCCAAACTTAGAAGAAAAAATTACACCCTCCTCAGAAGATGTAAATAACTCAATCTGCTCAACCGCTTTATGATTATGTAAAAATCGAATAAGCTCCAGTCCGCCATAGCCAGTTGCACCAACAATTCCTACTTTCAATATACTCACCTCTGAAATAAGTTAAAATTAGTATACGACTGCATAATTATTAAGTCAATTGAATTTTTATTTATTTAAAAATTAATAATTTCAACGAATACAAGATTTTGTCTAACAATATAAACGAGATTCTTACAATCTTGCAGTAATAACCGATATTAAATGCATGTTTTGATAACAATATGGATTTGTTTTTCTTTACATTTAAATGTATCAAATGTTTATTTAATACCGCATAAATAATTATAATATTCCTAAAAATCAGTCCATTAATAATGAATACATATTTCCAAAATAGGAGGGCGTTTCATTTTGAAGCTAATATTATGTAACGTAATCTTTTTATTAGTACTAGCGGGGTGCTCATCTGCTATACCAGACAATCCAACAGCAAGATCTTTTTTGAAAGAAAACCCTCAGGCAGATATTTTCCAATATAATCAACTCATCTATAGCAAAATTACTGAACCAGAATTAGCAAACGAAAATTTGATAAAAAGTGTTAAGCTAGGAGAAATCAAAAAGATGACGTCCTCCTCTTTATTTTTTAAAAATTTTTATGCAACGAAATTACCCATAGGAACGGAAATCTTTGCAACAAACGAGCATAACACTTACACCATAATTGTAGAATTAGATGGTGAACAAAGAATATATAAGGCACTTGTAGAAGGATAAATTCATGTAAAAAAGA
Source organism: Lysinibacillus sp. FW301-JW8 (assembly GCF_058788755.1). Taxonomy (NCBI): domain Bacteria; kingdom Bacillati; phylum Bacillota; class Bacilli; order Caryophanales; family Bacillaceae; genus Lysinibacillus; species Lysinibacillus sp. FW301-JW8. The sequence goes on along the minus strand of NZ_JBYTBB010000047.1, from coordinate 38,292 downwards.
AAACAGGAATTTTTCGTTGACTGAAAAAATTCCTGTTTAATAACGATACTATTAGTCTTCCATCGTTGATAAATCCCCAGTTGGCAGATTTAACTCCCATGCCTTTAACACACGACGCATAATCTTACCACTACGCGTTTTTGGCAGCTTATCCTTAAATTCAATTTCACGAGGTGCTGCGTGAGCCGATAAGCCCTTCTTGACAAAATTACGGATATCTTCAATCAATGCATCTGATGGCTCAACACCTTCACGTAATGAAACAAAGGCTTTAATTATTTCACCTCGTACAGGGTCTGGTTTTCCAATAACTCCTGCTTCAATTACATCTGGATGCTCAAGTAGTTTGCTTTCTACTTCGAAAGGACCAACACGCTCACCAGCTGTCATAATCACATCATCTACACGCCCCTGGAACCAGAAGTAACCTTCATCATCCATATAAGCAGAATCCCCAGATACATACCATTCACCTTTTAAGAAATATGATTCATAACGCTCTGGATTGCCCCAAATTTGACGCATCATTGCCGGCCAACCTCGACGAACTGCTAGATTCCCCATTGTAAACGGTGGCACTTCATTCCCAGCATCATCCACTATCGTTGCATGAATACCTGGTAATGGTTTCCCCATGGAGCCTGGCTTAATATCCATAGAAGGATAGTTACAAATCATATGACCGCCAGTTTCCGTCATCCACCATGTATCATGTATACGATGACCTAGCTCTTCATTACCCCAACGAATTACCTCTGGATTTAAAGGCTCACCAACGGATAAAACGTGACGTAAAGAAGATAAATCATAATTCTCAAGCACGCCGCTACCTGCACCCATCAACATTCTGAAAGCTGTTGGCGCACTATACCAAACTGTTACACTATAATCCTCAATAGCTTGATACCAGGCCTGTGGTGAAAATCTTCCACCAACGATTAGCATTGTCACACCATTTAACCATGGACCAAAAATACCATATGCAGTCCCCGTTACCCATCCTGGATCAGCCGTACACCAATAAATGTCATCCTCACGCAAATCTAGTACCCATTGTGTTGATTGATATTGTTGAAGCATTGCGTTATGGACATGTAATACGCCCTTTGGTGCACCAGTTGATCCAGAAGTATAATGCAGAATCATGCCATCTTCTCTGTCCACCCACTCAATGTCAAATTGAGATGAAGCTTCTTTCAGACGTTTATTAAAATCTAAAATTTGTGAAGTTTCCTCTATATCAGAGCCTACTAAAAAGACGTGCTGTAAATTAGGGAGTTTTTCTAAAGGTACTCGTTCTAGCAACTCTGGTGTCGTCACTAATGCTTTTGCTTCACTATCTGCTAACCGATCGTAAACTGCTCCCTCCATAAATGCCTCAAACAAAGGTCCAACAATAACGCCCATTTTTAATGCACCTAATAATGAAAAATAAAGCTCAGGTGACCGTGGCATGAAAATAAATATACGATCCCCTTTTTCTAAATTTGTCGCTGATTTTAAAACATTCGCAGCTTTATTAGTTTGCTTTTTCATTTCATTAAAAGAATAAGCCTCTTTTCGCTTACCATCATTGAAATAAAGTGCAACCTTATTCTTACGATGTGTTTCCGTATGTCGATCAATCGCCTCATACGCCATATTCACACGACCTGTTTCGTACCAACTGAATCCTTTCTCTGTCTCTGCCCAATCATGTGTTGCAGCTGCTTCCTCATAATTAGGTAAATTGTGTTGCCCTGGTATAGCTTTTAACTTCTCCATCATTTTCATCCCCATGAAACTACCCCTTTCTTTGCTATCGCTTTAGTACATTAGTAAGCAAACTTTAAATTATCCTATCTATAATTTTCCCCCTTTAAAATTTGCCACCTTCTCCAAAGACAATTACGTTATGTAGCAAGTGTTATACAACAGTTTTAGTAGCAGAAAGTAAATGAATTCTTATTCACACTACATTTATCTGTTAAATAACAGATGCAATATAAATCTATTTTACACGAATTCACTAAGAATGTCCTAATATTTTTATTTTTCCAAAAATATAGGTATATTTTGCAAAAATAAGCGTTTTTCCGCAAGAAATCAGCTATAATGGAATTATTAAACTCAGGTGGTGTAATTATGGAACATAAAAAAACTTTTTTTTCTGTCACAAAGGAAACAAAGCATGGTACTGTGTATGTGGAAGGACCTGTTCCTCCAGAAAAATTAGCTACATATTCTTTCCATGAAGGCTTGGTTGCCTTTAGACCTCCTAAACAGCAGCAGCAAGCTATTATTGAAATTGCAGGACTTCCTGAAGGGCGAATTATTATTATTCGCCAAGAGGATATTATCGTAGGCTACGTCACCTATCTATATCCAGACCCACTTGAACGCTGGGCCGAGGATCGTATTGATAACATGATTGAGCTAGGCGCTATTGAAGTTATACCTGACTATCGAGGTACAGGTGCTGGTAAAGCATTGCTGGCTGTTTCTTTTATGGGAGATGAAATGGAAGACTATCTTGTACTCACTACTGAATATTATTGGCATTGGGACCTAAAAGGAACTGGTTTAAATGTTTGGGATTATCGCAAGATGATGGAAAAAATGATGAGCTCCGCTGGCTTCGAATATTTTGCAACAGATGACCCTGAAATCACTTCACACCCAGCTAACTGCCTAATGGCCCGTGAAGGAAAACGTGTGCCTCCTGAAACAATGGAAAGATTTGATAAGCTTCGTTTTAGAAATCGCTTCATGTATTAAAAACCAACACAAAGGGGATGCGTATATGATCGTAGAAGAAATCATGAATGATGAGCCTTACACGCTGGCTCCAACAAATACAGTGCTTGAAGCGCTAAAGTTAATGCGTGAGAAAAAAGTACGACATTTACCAGTTGTAGATGAAGAACGGCATGTTCTTGGTGTCATCACAGAACGAGACATTAAAGAAGCACTTCCTTCTTCACTGCAGGATGAACCAAATTCTCCTGTATTTAATGCAAAAGTAGAAGAAGTAATGATTAAAAATCCATTAGTTGGTCATCCGCTTGATTTTGTTGAAGAGGTAGCCCTTACATTTTACGAATCTAAAGTAGGCTGCTTGCCAATTGTCTCTGGTGGCAAGCTTGTTGGCATCGTCACAACTACTGATTTGCTCTATACTTATATTGAATTAACTGGTGCCACTGAGCCTGGCTCAAAAATTGAAATACGTGTAACTGACACACCAGGAATCTTATTTGAAATCACAAAAATATTCCACGAACATCATGCAAATGTCCAAAGCGTCTTAGTTTATCCTGACTCTGAAAATACACAAAATAAAATTTTGAGTGTCCGAGTGAAAACACTGAATCCATTAGCGATGATAGAAGATCTTCGTAAAGAGGGCTTCGATGTACTATGGCCTAATTTACCGGGTGTTTCGTTACAATGAAAAAGGCAGTATTTATTTACTCACCAGAGCAGCTCGGATATAAATTTTCAGATACTCACCCTTTTAATCATAAACGCTTGACGCTTACAATGGATTTGCTAAAAAATATTGACGCTCTAGTCGATGTGGATGTTGTCCCAGCTCGTGTAGCAACAGATGAAGAATTATTACTAGCACATGATCCCAAATATGTAGATATCGTCAAAAAAGCAGGTCATGGTGAACTTTCCGATGCACAAGGAGAAAGCTATGGCATTGGCACTGAGGATACACCCATTTTCGAGAATATGCATGAAGCAAGTGCACAGCTTGTAGGAGGAACGCTAACAGCTGTCGATTATGTTATGGAAGGAAAAGCCGAGCATGCCCTCAATCTAGGTGGAGGACTACATCACGGCTTCCGTGGTCGTGCATCAGGTTTTTGTATTTATAATGATAGTACTGTGGCTATCCGCTATTTGCAGGAAAAATATAATGCTCGTGTGCTGTATGTAGATACCGATGCGCATCATGGGGATGGTGTACAATGGAGCTTTTATGAAGATCCAGATGTTTGTACATTGTCTATCCATGAAACAGGGCGTTACCTTTTCCCTGGAACTGGTAATATTACTGAACGAGGAAATGGACAGGGCTATGGCACTTCTTTTAATTTTCCTATTGATGCTTTTACAGAGGATGAGAGTTTCCTAGAAATCTATGAAAAATCCATGAGGGAAATTTTTGAATTTTTCAAGCCTGATGTTGTGCTAACGCAAAATGGCGCTGATGCACACTATTTTGATCCATTAACACATTTATATGGTACTATGAATCTCTACAGAGAAATCCCAAAACTTGCCCATCAATTGGCACATGAATATTGTGATGGCAAATGGATTGCCGTTGGTGGTGGTGGCTACGATATTTGGCGTGTTGTACCGCGCGCGTGGTCTATGCTATGGCTAGAAATGACAGATCAGCAAATGCCAACTGGACCTCTTCCACAAGCATGGTTAGATCGGTGGCAGCCTGAAGCGCCTGTACCATTTATTCCAACTTGGGAGGATCCGAATCCCTTGTATGAGCCAATTCCTCGAAAGGCAGAAATTGAAGAAAAAAATGCGCAAATGTTAGCTAAAGCGCTACATATTATTCGTAATGAAAAACGTGTTTAACTTTTTATGCGCCTCACGACTACTCGTGAGGCTTTTTTATTGGTTTGATGACAGCTATCTCTATCCATCACTTTGAGGTTGCTATCCTCAATTGTAGCAGTCCTATCCATCGTTTTAAGATTGCTATCCGTTACATCGGAAGTTATATCCTTCACTCCAACAAAAAACACGCAAATCCTCAATGAGACCTACGTGTTTCTTAATTATTTACTTTTGACTGATTGTCGATGTTCAATACGGTGAGGTAAGATTACCGCTTCATCTTCAACCGGCTCTTTATTCATTAGTTTTGTTAGTAGGCGCATAGCAACTGCTCCAATATCATAAAGCGGCAGCGCAACACTTGTTAGCTGTGGGCGAACCATTCGTGCTAATTTTGAATTTTCAAAGCTAATTACTTCGATATCCTCAGGCACACCTTTTCCTGCGTCTTGTGCACCATGAATCAGTCCAATTGCTAATTCATCACTGCCAGCAAAATATGCAGTTGGGGGGTTTTCCAGTGAGGATAATGTTTCCCAAGCCTCTAGACCCATATCATAGCTTGATTCCTCTGCTGCAATTAGTGATTCATCTAAGGGTAAGCCAGCATCATGTAAAGCCTTTCTATAAGCCTCAAGCTTAAATTTCCCATTAATCGTATAAGTAAGTGGACCTGTTACAAAGGCAATTCGCTTATGTCCATTTTGAATAAGTATTGTGATGGCCTCATAAGCCGCCTGGTAATAGTCAATATTAACCGTTGCAATGGTTTGTGATTCATCTACTGAACCTGCAAGCACAATTGGTACTGGTGAATGGTCCATTGTTTGTTGCATTTTTTCAGTCACTTCATCACTCATCATGACAATCCCATCGACCTGTTTGCCCAACATTGTATCCAGTAACTGTAGCTCTTTATCTTCATGTTGATCTGAGTTAGCTAAAATAATATTGTAACGGTACATGGTTGCAATATCCTCTACACCACGTGCCAGCTCCGCATAAACATTGTTTGCAATATCTGGGATAATCACGCCAACTGTTGTTGTTTTCTTACTTGCTAATCCTCGCGCTACTGCGTTTGGACGATATTCTAATCGTTCAATTACTTCTAATACTTTTTTTCGTGTTGCCGGTTTTACGTTTTGATTGCCATTGACTACACGAGAGACCGTCGCCATCGAAACATTTGCTTCTCTTGCAACATCATAAATTGTAACAGTCATCGTACGTGCCTCCCTTTTTCCTTTTATAGCCTTATCATACGATAATTTTCATATTCTTTTCAAGAAGAAGTACGTACACGATAAGAAAAACCAAGTTCAAATAGTACTATTCTAGACATTATTTTGTCACGATATAGTAAAAACCGCCTGCTAATTTAGCAAGCGGTATATTTTAAAACGATTTAAGCATGAATTTCATGATTTTTCATGAATTTTTGCAACGTTTCATAGAATGCGTCAAATGTAGGGATATCCATTTGCTGCTGTGAGTCAGAAAGTGCTACAGATGGATCTGGATGCACTTCAGCCATTACGCCATCAGCGCCAATTGCAATAGCTGCTTTCGCACATGGTAATAATAAATCACGACGTCCTGTTGAATGTGTTACATCTACGAATACTGGTAAGTGTGTTTCTTGTTTTAAAACTGGTACAGCTGAAATATCTAATGTATTACGTGTTGCTTTTTCGTAAGTACGGATACCACGCTCACAAAGGATAATGTTTTCATTTCCTTTAGACATAATGTATTCTGCTGCGTGAATGAACTCATCGATAGTTGCTGCTAAGCCTCGTTTTAATAGGACAGGTTTGTTTGTTGCACCTGCTGCTTTTAATAACTCGAAGTTTTGCATATTACGTGCACCAATTTGGATAACATCAATATAATCCAATGCTTCTTCTAAATGACCTGGTGTAACAATTTCTGTAATAACACCTAAACCATATTCCTCTGACACACGCTTTAATATTTTAAGACCTTCTAATCCTAGACCTTGGAAGTCATATGGTGAAGTACGCGGCTTGTATGCACCACCACGAATTAATTTCTCACCTTTTGCTTTAATAGATGCTGCTACCGCTGCAACTTGCTCGTATGATTCAACTGCACAAGGACCAAATACGAAAGATGGCTTTCCTTGCCCAATTAACTCACCATTGATATCGATCACTGTATCTTCTGATTTTTTCTTACGAGATACAAGCAATTCCTTCTTCTTATCCGCTTCAAGTTGTTTTAAAGCAGTTTTAAAGATTTGCTTAAATATATAATCAACCGTCATTTGGTTTAATGGACCCTGATTGTTTTCCTTAATAAGATCAAGCATGTGTCTTTCACGTAGTGGATCATAGCGATTCACACCTTGCTTTTCTTTAATCTTACCGATTTCATTAACTACAGTTGCACGTTCGTTAATTAGACGAAGAATTTCTAAGTTTAAGCCGTCTATTTGACTACGTAAGCTTTCTAAATCTTTTTGGCTCATGCTTTCTTGCCCCTCTCCTCATGACAGACACTTTCAGAACTCTGAAATGTATGTTACATTTTTAGATATTAGCATTATTATAATCAATGTTGTTCAGAATGTCACGCATTTTTAATTTAGCGCTTCAACTCGCTAAATTATTTTACAATATTACAAGAAAGGAAGCGATTACATTGAGTTCAAAACTATTTGCACTTGATATTGGAACACGTTCTGTTGTTGGCATAATCTTAACTGAAAATAATGACCATTTTCATGTCGAAGATATTTTAGTGAAAGAACATAAAGAACGTGCTATGGTCGATGGTCAAATACATAATGTCATGTATGTGGCAGATTTAATCAAAGAAATTAAACATGAGCTTGAAGATAAGCATGGCAGCTTAACGAAGGTAAGTGTAGCTGCAGCTGGTCGCTCATTGAAAACAGAACAAGCGAGTGTAACCATCAATATACGAAATCGTCCAATTTTTACAGAAGAGGATATAAGCCGATTAGAGCTACAAGCTGTACAACAAGCACAACAGCAACTCTTACAACAGAAAGAGGATGCAAAAATAAGCCACTACTATTGTGTAGGCTATTCGGTTTTATATTATCGATTAGATGGTGAAGAAATTGGTAGCTTGCTTGATCAGCAAGGGGATGAGGCGCAAATTGAGGTGATTGCCACGTTTCTACCTCGAGTAGTTGTAGAATCTCTTATTGCTGCATTGAAACGTGCTGATTTAGAAATGGACGCACTCACTTTGGAGCCAATCGCTGCCATTAATGTGCTTATTCCACCGACAATGCGCCGTTTAAATGTGGCACTTGTTGATATCGGTGCAGGGACATCTGATATTGCCATCACTGATAAAAGCACAGTCGTTGCCTACGGGATGGTGCCTACAGCTGGAGATGAAATTACTGAGGCATTGAGTGATCATTATTTACTCGACTTCCCAGTGGCTGAAAAAGCAAAAAGGCAATTGCAAACAGAAGAAGAAATCTTAATTCAGGATATATTAGGCTTTGATCAGTATTTCTCAAAAGAAGTGGTTCTTAAAGCAATTGATTCTGCTGTCAAACAACTTGCTAAGGCCATTGGGGAAGAAATATTACGTCTTAATAATCGTACTGCTCCTAAGGCGGTCATGCTTGTTGGCGGTGGAAGCTTAACACCAAACCTACCAACTGAACTTGGAGCAGTATTAGACTTACCAGCAAATCGAATTGCCGTTCGAGGAATAGATGCCATACAGAACCTAACGAAGGAAGAACATATTAAAGCATCACCCGAATTAGTGACACCAATAGGCATTGCCATTGCGGCAAAAAAAATGCCGATTCAATACATGAGCCTTACTGTTAATGATCAAGTGGTCCGTCTTTTTGAATTAAAAGAAATGACCGTTGCTGATGCTTTTTTAGCAGCAAATATTCGTGCAAAACAATTATATGGAAAACCAGGGCTTGGATTGTCAGTTAGCGTGAATGGACAAGATATTTTCATCCCTGGTGGTCACGGTCAGCCTGCGGAAATTTTAGTAAATGGACAACAAGCCTCTACTAAAACGATGATTAAAACAGGAGACGCCATCCAACTAATTGAAGGTCAAGACGGTCAACCTGCAATAGCAACTGTAAGGGATATTGTTGACAATGCAGCTATCAAAACAATACTCATTCAACATACAAAATATGTTATTGAACCTAAAATTACAATTAATGGTTCTCCTGCCTCTCTCGATAGTGCTTTAAATGATCGAGATATTGTTGCTTTTGAAATCGCAGATACAGTTGAAGAGATATTTAAGCTTACAAATAATTGGGCCTTATTAAAGCAATTTGAATCCTTTTATATTCAAGTAGATGGAAAACCACTTTACCTACCTGAGTTTTCTGCACAGTTAATGATTAATGATAAGCCAGCTAAATTGTCATATGCAGTGCAGGATGAAGACATGATTACCTTTCAGCAGCAAACATTACCAACCGTACAACGAATAGCCGATCAAATGAATATATTATTAGAGGATAAAATCATCATTCATTTCCAGAACGAGGTGCTGGAGCTGAAAAAGATGGCCAATGAAATTCTCGTCAACAATAGTGTGGTTTCACCATTGTCAACAGTTCCAAATGGAGCGACAGTTTCATTTATGGAGAAGGATCGAAGTCGTTGGATTTACCAAGATGTCTTCCGTTTCTCTAACTGGCAGCTACCTACGACATTTAAAGGCAACTTTACAATATTACGAAATGGACAATCTGCTAGCTTTGACATGGAAATTTTCGGTGGCGATAAGTTAGAAATTTTATTGGAGGAGGCAATTATCTTCTAAAAAACAAAAAGGTATGATATGTCCTTTAAGGGATCGTATCATACCTTTTTTCTAAGCTTTAAGCGCGAACTTCTTCATTTTTTTCTTCGGCTTGTTCCTTTGTTTCAGCTGTCTCTTCTGCTTTAGGCTCTTCATTAGAAACATAATCCTCTAACGGTTCTTCACCCTCGAAAGAAACAGTGCCATCGTCAAAAACAGTTGGTGCTTTTGCAGTTTTTAACGTTTTTACTTTCTCTACTAATTGTGTAGATTGCTCTTGAATTTGTTTAGATAATTGAACCGTCTTATCTTTTGCTGTCGTTGAAAAATCCGCACTTTTATCTTTCAGGTTTACAGCTTGTACAGCTACATCGCTCCGTAAATCTTTTCCTGATTTTGGAGCTAGTAATAAGCCAGCAGCCGCACCAACTATACCCCCAACTAATGCGCCAATAACAAAATCTTTCATGTTCACACGCTCCTCTTCATAAATAGACTCTTGCGGATGATAAAGCTGCGGTAATGAACTTTCAAGCTGTTGTTCCTTCACTTCATTAAAATTTGGTTTTTGAGTTGTCATGCAACAATTCCTCCCATCTTATATTCAAGTGCCTAGACTGGTTGTCCATCTACTTTTGTTGATGCATCTTCAACTTATGTCTAAGGCTTTATTTTTATTCAGATGACACGAAATGTCTACTGAATAATAATCACTTTTTACGACCCCATTTTCTTTTTGGCTTTTCTGATTGCTCGGCCTCAAAAACATAACTGTCTTCTGAAACCAACTCTTGAGCCTGATCAATTACTTTACGCTTCTTCCATTTATCAGCAATACCCATTGCAACATTACTCCATTGAACAACCTGTGCGATTTTTTCCTCATTTTGTTCTACACTTTTTGAAATAGAGGAAGTAATATGCTGTACAGACGTATTTAAACCGTTCACTGAGTCACCAATTCCTTTGACTGCATGAACAACAGAATTTAACTGTTCTGATTTTTGCTGAATATCCTCTGCCAAACTATTCGTTTTGGTTAATAAGGAAGTCGTTTCACGTGTAATTCCTTCCATTTGTCCTTCAATACCTGATAAAGTTCCTGCTAAGCTGTTTAAAATGGATTTTAGCGAGAATAATGTCATTCCGACACTCACACATAAAATTAAAAAACCGATTGCTGCTATAATCGCTGCAATATACAAAATTACTTCCATAAAAAGACCTCCTGCTAGTAAAATTCTCTTTACTATTACTTTCCCTATCTTCGACAAAAAAAACTGAATTCCTTCTCAATTTTTGAGAAAAAACAGCTTATTCCTTACGGACTAAGCTGTTTCGTTGTTTTTTAACACAGTTTCAAAAGCATCTTGGAATTTATGAACATCGCCTGCGCCCATAAATAAAAATACTGCGCCCTCATGCTTTGTTAAAACTTCAATTCCTTCAGTGGTAATCACTGCACTGCCTTCAATTAACGACGCCAAATCATGGATTGATAGAGCACCTTGTGTTTCCCTTGCAGAACCAAATATATCACATAAGTATGCTGTATCTGCAAGACTTAGACTATCCGCAAAATCCTGTAAAAAAGCTTGTGTACGTGTAAATGTATGTGGTTGGAAAACAGCTACTAGCTCACGCTCTGGGAATTTTTGACGTGCTGATTGAATCGTTGCACGAATTTCAGTTGGATGGTGGGCATAGTCATCTATTAAAACATTATTGCCAATATCCGTTTCTGTAAAACGTCTTTTTACACCTTTATAACTATTTAAACGTTCCTGGATAATGTCTGGTGAGATACCTTCATACTGACAAAGTGTAATAACAGCTAATGTATTTAAAACTGCATGATCCCCAAACAATGGGATAAAGAATGTACTGTAAAATTCATTGCGCACAAAAACATCAAATTTAGTTCCCTCTGTTGTTTTATCAACATTACGTGCCTCAAAATCATTCTCTGCTCCAAAGCCATAATAAACAACTGGTACCTTTGCTTGAATACGTTGTAAGTGTTCATCATCACCACAAGCAATAATTGCTTTTTTTACCTGTAAAGCTAATGATTGAAAGGCAGAATAAACATCCTCAATATTAGCGAAATAATCTGGATGGTCAAAATCGATATTAGTCATCACAGCATAATCAGGATTATATGCTAAGAAGTGACGGCGGTATTCACACGCTTCCATCACAAAGAAGTCGGCATTTTCATGTCCGGCTCCTGTTCCATCACCGATTAAATATGAAGTTGGTTTATATCCTCCAACAACATGTGACATTAAGCCAGTTGTAGAAGTTTTACCATGTGCACCTGTAATGGCAATTGATGTATAATTTCCGATGTATTCTCCTAGGAACTTATGATAGCGTATAATCTCTACACCAATTTCTCGTGCACGCACTAACTCCGGATGGTCATCAGGGAAAGCATTTCCTGCAATAACTGTCATACCTTCTTTAATATTATCTGAATTAAATGTAAAAATCGGAATATTTCGATCACGTAACGGCTGTTCTGTGAAGAAATATTTATCAACATCTGAGCCCTGTATTTGTTCACCAGCATCAAATAAGATTTGTGCAAGTGAACTCATGCCAGAACCTTTAATGCCTGTGAAATGAAAAACTGTCATTAATTAAACCCCCCGGGAATATCAATATCCCATCTATCATCTATTAAGTGTACCGTATTATTTCACCAATTATTAGGTATTAATACCTTTAAACGTGCTAAAAAATACGTACTTGTCATCACATCTTGTCTATTATAGCACTATTTATGCACAAGGATAAATGTGTAACTTTTCTAAAAATACTAATTTCGACGTAAATCAGATAATCTATACGAAATCCATGCAATTCTTATTCAAACATAGTAATTAAATCTTCTTCTGTAATATAACTTTCACGTGGTTTGCTACCTCTAGCCTCGGATACAAAGCCGTGAGATTCTAACATATCAATTAAACGAGCAGCACGATTATAGCCAATGTGGTATTTACGCTGAATAAGGGACGTAGAAGCTCCTCCCTGTTCAAACACAAATCGGCAAACTTCCTCAAATAAATCATCCTGCTCTGCAGAAATCTCCGTTTTCTTCAAAAGCTCCTCCTGATCAAAAATATAATCAGGCTCACCTTGCTCACGGACGTGTTCTATAATCGACTCGATTTCATCATCAGTCACAAATGTTCCCTGTAATCGTACCGGTGCAGACATACCGTTCCCTAAATATAACATATCGCCTCGTCCAAGTAATCTTTCCGCTCCTTGCCCATCTAAAATCGTACGAGAATCTATTTGTGAAGATACTGCAAATGCAATACGTGTAGGAATATTTGATTTAATAAGCCCTGTAATCACGTCAACGGACGGTCTTTGTGTCGCAACAATTAAATGGATACCACATGCACGTGCCTTTTGTGCAATACGACAAATTGCTTCCTCAACATCTGCTGGAGACATCATCATTAAATCAGCCAACTCGTCAATGACTATAAGCATATAAGGTAATTTAAGGCTATGTTCATTATTTTTATCTGCTAATGCATTGTAACGTGTAATATCACGCGCACCTGCATGAGCAAATAGCTGATAACGCCGCTCCATCTCCTCCACTGCCCATTTTAATGCAGCTGTAGCAGCCTTAACATCAGTAATAACAGGGCTAACTAGATGAGGAATATGATTAAACGGTGCCAGCTCGACCATTTTAGGGTCAATTAGCATTAGCTTTAATTCATGTGGAGCAGCTTTATATAACAAACTAACCAAAATCGAATTTATACAAACTGATTTTCCTGAGCCTGTTGCCCCTGCAATTAAACCATGAGGCATTTTACGTAAATCAATGGTTACAGGTTTCCCAGTTAAATCCAGCCCCAAAGCAGCCTCTAGTGGTGATTCTGATTCAAGGAAAGAGGCACTATTTGTTACTTCTGATAATCGAACAGCACGAGATACACGGTTCGGAATCTCAATCCCAATTGAACTCTTTCCAGGAATAGGCGCTTGGATACGGATATCTTTCGCCGCTAATGCGAGCTTTAAATCATCTGCCAGATTACGGATTTTACTAACCTTTGTGCCATGACTCACTGTTATTTCAAATTGTGTGACGGCAGGTCCTTGCATGATGGATTCGATTTGAGCGGACACTTGGAAATAAGATAATGCTTCAACTAAAGTATCTCCCTGCTGCTCCATCCACTCTGTATCCTGTGTTTTTTCCTCAGGTGGCTCTAAATATTCATCCGTTGGCTTTTGATACACATGAACAGGATTTGGAGGATTTTCCTTCTCTTGTCCTTCGAGAGTTTCATTTGAAGACTGCTCTTGATCATCCGCTTCAACAGGCTCTTCCTTTAGTAGCAACTCAACATTTTCACTGTGATCCTCATGTTCAGTGATGGATGTTGCCTCCAAATCAGTAGTTGCTGAAATTTCATGATAGCTATCTATTTCGATAGCTGTTTTTTCTAAGGTCGATACGCTGGACACTGTTGCTACTGGTGACATTGTAATAACAGAGACACTATCTGACGAAGCATTGATTGGAGAATTTTGAATAGATGACTCATTTTTCTCCACCTGTTGAGATGTTACTTCTTCTTCCTCTAGCTCTAATTCAATAATCTGAGTAGAAACTGCATGTTTTATTTCTTCTTGTATGGATGGTATCAATGGATGTTCATCATCTAAACTTATCGTTTCAGAAGATTCCTTTTGCTCATCTTGTTTTTTTTCAACTACCGTAGATGGCTTTATATTTTTGGATTGTTGTTGAATTCGCCATTTCTCTTTATCCGTTTTTAACATTAATACATTAAAAGGAATACGACTTCTATCTTGCTTAGGGATAGCGTCAAATGATTGACCTTCTAACATTTCCTGCTCAATAACTTCATTTACTGCAGGTTGAACTACTGTTACCTCACCTATATGAATTGTAGAATTTTCAATTTGAACCTGCTCCACAATGACTTCTTTTACATGAATTTCTGATTGGTCCGCAGTAAGTTGCTCGACATCCAATTCATGCTGAACGGCTTCCTTTACTTGATCTTCGAAGGCAACAGCAAAAGAGGTTGTTTGCGGAAGGGGCAATTCTGCTTTCACCACTTCGTTTGGATCGCTTATTTCTTGTGAAAAATCCTCATCAAACGTAATCGGTTGCTTCGTTGATGCTTCAAAGGTTTCTGGCATTTCAAATCGTTCAGAGATATCTTGCTGAACTGGGCGAATTGGCTCTTTTTCTTCTATTATATTTTCGAAAGCCTGATTTGTTGTCGTTTCTTTTAAAACCTTAGGTTCTGCAGGAATTGAAAACTCCTTTTTATCGAGTTCTTCCTTGCGTTTATCCAATAATTGTTCGATAGGACTAGGCTTTGCAAAACCATAAACCGGCGATGGTACATCACTCGGCACAAAACGTTTTCGATTAGCAGGCATACTATTTTCTACCGTTCTTTCAGGTGAAATATTATTCTCTTTTGGTTTAGGTATTGGCTGTTCATTTTGTGCATCTCGAAAAACAAGACTTGCTTTTGAGCGGTATCCCTCTTCAGGCTGACTTTTTGTAATGGTAGTTCTGCCAGTCCGCTTTGAACGATTAGCCAATAATTCCCTAATGCCAGAAACCTCCACATCATAAACACTTGAATCAACAATATGATTATTTAAATGCTTTGGCAATGATAAGTCTTCGATTTGTCCATAATAATCATCTTCCATTTGATTAAATGCTTCTTTTGGTTGTGGTGTTGATGTTGGTGAAGGTGACGTTTCCATATCCTCAATTAACGGGAAACGAAAAGTTTTTGGCTTTGATGCAGGTGCTTCCTTCACATGCTGTTCAGTCTGTTCATCATAGTTTTCATACATTTCTTCATACTCATATTCGTATTCACTGTCTTCTTTATTTATAAATTTATTAATTTGTTTTTTAAACCAATTCACTCTGTTTCACTCATTTCTCATACACTTCATTTATAGCATCGTCTATGTAAACTAACACAATGTCTATATCAAAAAGCATACCATAAAAGTGGTATAGAAACTTGTATTTAGAGGCTCTCCATACAAAAAAATCGTTATGCTGCCAGCATTTTTAGCAGCAAAACGATTTTACGAATATATCTTTTATTTTAACGTGTCGGTGCTTCAAATGTGCTACCAATTGTTGCATCTTCTGGTAACACTAAAATCCCTTTTTCTGAAGGGGCATTTGGTATAGCAAGTTCGCGCGCTGAGCACAGCATCCCATGTGAATCCACACCACGTAAATTCCCTTCTTTAATAAGCATTCCAGAAGGCATCACTGCACCAATTTTCGCGACCACAACCTTCTGACCTGCTTCCACATTCGGTGCTCCACAGACAATTTGTAATGTCTCCTCACCTACATTTACAGTACAAACGCTTAATTTGTCAGCATTTGGATGTTTGTCCTTTGTTTCTACAAGACCCACTACAAATTTTGGCGTAAAATCTACATCTAAGCTAATAGCAGCCCCATTTTTAGTAATAGCAGCTTCTATCTGTGCTACTAATTCAGGTGTTACTTCAACAAGACCCTTAGCTTCTGTTTGTACGTAGCTGCTTGCATTAAATAAGTTAAATGCCTTTATTTCGCCTGTTTGGGCTTCTTTTAAAATAGCAATATCACCAGCACGCTCTACTTCTGTTTTTACAATTGCCTCCGTTGCTAACTGAACTAGCAATACATCGCCAACATGCTCTTTGTTATAAAATACGTTCATTGTTTTTCTTGCTCCTTTTTCACTCTGTTTTTTGCTAATATAAAAATTGGTTCTAGTTCCCCATCTTCATAGACAAAAGATAATGAGGTAATCGGGACAGTTCCGACAGTAAAGAAATGCATTGTCATCTGTGCTAATACATCATACCCTGTTTCATTCCGAATATCACCTATAATTAGGACATCCTGATGTGGCACAGATAATGTCATATCCCCCTCAATTTTCGTGCTCATTTCTATTAAAAAGCTCTGATTTAAGATGCGACTTGCATCATACCCATCATTGGCATTGACAAAATAAAAAATATTTCCTGCCACTTCATCTTTCTTATAAACATTTGGTAGTGTCTTCACAGAAAAACGTGCCATTTCACGTATCTGTTCCTCAGTTAATTCTAATACCTCTAACATGGATACATCTAGAAAACGATAGGTTTTTCCTAAATCAAGCGCATAAAAAATACGTGTTTCAGCTGTATGCTCAGTAGTAATGAATGCATGTCCTTCTTTTGAAGCTTTGGGGTAGGATGTGGAGCGAATGACAGGATAAATTTGAGTAGTTGCTTGGAATCCTTGTACCTTTTCTTGCTCCATCGCCTGGAAGGTTTGCTCAATTGTATAAACAACTTCATCGATTGCAGCTTCCTGCTTTTCATTATACTTCGCTAAAATACCTGGAAGAGATAGTTCCATTCCTTTACCAGTTTTTTTATGGTTCAAGCGCAATTTATCATGCTTCTTATTAAATTCAAAATCGAATTTTTCTTCATTTAAACGTTGTTTCAATAGGGAGACAAGTTGCTCCGATTTAATCTGTTTCACCTTGCTCACATCCTTCTCTACATTTCATTTAGTGTAATTGCTATAGTTAAACAGATAATACCTTCTTGTTCCTTGCCTCTTAAGCTCTAGGAAATCGAAATGAAAACGGTTCACCTGTTTGTGAACCGTACTGTTCAAAACTATCCAATTATTTAATCTTAACCGAATGCACGATTTTCGTCATCTCTGATAAATTCTCTTCTATACTTTTTGCCTGAGAAATAGTTGTCATTTTTATACCACCACTGCTTACAATTAGCTCAAATTCATTCTCATTATCAGTTTTAGAAACAGCAGAGAAACCGAAAATGCCATTCTTTTCATAGGTATTTTCTTTAATAATTTCTCTCGAACTATCCTCTTTTAGCAGATTATAATAAAGTTTACTATCCGTGTCTTCACGGTCATTAATGAACAGAATAAAACTTTCTTTTCCCTTTGCTATTAATATATTATATGAATCTGAGCTATCTTCAACTTTAAAGTGAGAAGGTAAGTATAATTCTACATTCCCAATTTTATCTGTATGCTCCGCAGGCTCCTCTGCAAAAACTGTTTCTGTTATTTGAAGCCCATTGCTAATTTGGTCATCAACAGAATGATTGCAGCCAGAAAGTCCCAACAGCACAAGCATTAATCCTGCTGCACGTAGCCATGTATGAGACATGTCTCTCTTCCTTTCATTGCAAACTTTTTCTCTATTTTAAAAAAATTCTTGCAAAGTTGCAACTTCACTATTCCATTATCACTAATTCTCTCGAACTATTTATGTGCTAATGTGAACAAATATTGACCAATCAAAAGAGAGACAATATGTTCAAACATCACCTGGCGGCTTACTAACCCTTGTGTAAAAATACCCACCGCGCCTACACCCTGACGAATATCTCTTTGCTGAGTAAATTGCTCCATCACAGGACCTAATTCTCTACCTGCTCTTATTTCCTGGGCAATCGATTCTGGTAATAGTATTTGTGCACCAGCAGCCGTATAGGTTGTGCCATTTGCTACAACAAGGGCCCCCCAATTACAAACATACATTAAACCATCAATCTCTGTTACGCCGCCTTCTAAGCCAAATGATAATTGAGCACTAGTTTCAATCATTGCATTTTTAGCTCGATTGATTGCACCTAATCTTGTTTCTTCATGAGTCATAGGTTGATTAGACACTTGTGATGCAGCCTTAATATAAGTAAACGTTGGATTATCTAAATGTTTTCTAACAATTATTTCAACGGCTTCTATCTTTGCTTTGTTTGTTGTACCAATAGCGATATACATGTCTAAATACCTCTTTCTTTACATAGAAAAAGATGCCCTTTAAGGCATCTTTTCATCCTATATTATACATTAGCGCGGATCGTCTCTAATGTCGAACGATCTGCTTTTTTCACTAATTCTACAATTAGAGCCTTTGCAGCAGCATAGTCATCAATATGAATAATAGAAGCAGAAGTGTGAATATAACGTGAGCAAATACCAATAACTGCACTTGGCACTCCGTCATTTGCTGTGTGCACACGACCTGCATCTGTGCCTCCTTGTGACACAAAATACTGATACGGTATATGATTAGATTCAGCTGTATCTAAGATGAATTCACGCATTCCTCGATGAGTAACCATTGTACGGTCAAGAATACGTAATAAAGTCCCTTTACCTAATTGACCAAATTGATTTTTTTCTCCTGACATATCATTCGCTGGAGAAGCATCTAAGGCAAAGAATAAATCAGGTTTAATCATGTTTGCAGATACTTGAGCACCGCGTAAGCCAACTTCTTCCATTACGTTCGCTCCAGAATATAAATGGACTCCAAGTTTTTCATGTTGAACTTCCTTCATTAACTCGATTGCCAATCCACATCCATAGCGATTATCCCATGCCTTTGCCATAATTTTTTTTGGATTAGCCATTGGTGTAAATGGACAAATAGGAATAATTGATTGTCCTGGTCGAACACCTAGAGCAATCGCATCTTCTTTATTATCAGCACCAACATCTATTAGCATGTTTTTAATTTCCATTGGCTTTGAACGCTCAGCATCTGTTAATAGATGTGGTGGAATCGATGAAATTACACCAGGTATTGCTCCATTTTTCGTAAACACTTCAACGCGTTGTGCCAGCATTACCTGATTCCACCATCCGCCTAGCGTTTGAAAGCGAATCATGCCATTATCTGTAATCGACGTAACCATAAATGCTACTTCATCCATATGACCAGCAACCAATACTTTTGGTGCATCAGCAATTTCGCTATGCTTTACACCAAATATACCCCCTAAATTGTCCTGAACGATTTCATCCGAGTATTTTTCTAACTCAGTACGCATGAACTCACGAACAGCATGCTCGTTCCCAGGAGCACCTGGCAATTCTGTTAATGTTTTAAATAAATTCTTTGTTTCCTCATTCATGATGACTCTCTCCCCACGAAGTAGAATATTCTTCCTTGCCTATTGTATCATATTTATTTCCGATTTCGAAATATTGATACATTTACTAAAACCGCTAAAGTGTGAACGTGCATTCACTCCCTGTCCTATGCTAAAATGAAGATATAGAAAAAGGAGGAAAGAAGCATGAAATTACGTGATTTTTTAATTGGTGTCGCAACTGGTCTAGCTGCCGCAGTCATTATTAAAGAAGCAAGTGAAAAAGTTTCTCCATATGTACCCGCAGGACAAGTACTTGAAAACATAAAAAAGGAATTTAAAAAAGATGCACCCATCGATGGGTCTTGGATTTATATGAAAACAGACGATTTCACAAATGGCATTATGACAATACCAGTATATCGTGGAGGAATCTCTCGTATGCATGCGGGAGAAATGCAAACATTTGAATTTGCCGCGGATGCCCGTTCTGGTGTAGTGGTAGAGCTAATAGAAGTATAGCCATCTCTTTTACACAAAGAAGCCATCTCAGTTGAATGAGATGGCTTCTTTGCTTTACTCAGATAGTCCTTTATTATTAAAGTATTTTTTATACTTTCGATAATAATTCAAATTATTTAACGTTAGCTTGACCCAACGCTTGGCATTCATATCCTCATTAAAATAGAGAGAATTTGTATATTTTCCTTCACGAATTAATTTTTTCGCTTCTAGCTTAAGCTTTTCATTGGATGCATACTTGAATAATACCCCTTTAGGAATAATCATCCATAAATGCTTGTCCTGTACATATGTTAAATCCTGCTCAATATTTAACATATGATCGTCAGCTACATACTTCATTAAATTATGACCACTTGCTGTTACATAATAACTTGAGCGTCCATTACGTAAGTTAATTTCAAAAAGCTTATACTGTTTGTCACGAACATCGTATTTCATATCAAAGTTAGCAAAGCCTGTATAACCGATATCCTCTAAGAAGGAACGTACCTGATCCAGTAACTCTTTATCATATGTGGTAACGATGGCTGCGTAACTGCCAATTCCCTCTGGCGAGTGCTCTTCTAAAATTGGATTACCTAAACACATTAGCTTAACTTTGCCGTCTTTGCCAACATAGGCATTTAATACACGCATATACGAATCATCACCTGGAATAAATTCCTGAATGATCATTGTATCCTGATAGCTTGAGCTATAGATTGCTTTTAAAATAGCTGTTTTTTCATCTTCATCATATGCAACAAAAACTTTTTTCTTACCAGGGAATTTACATGCCCAATATTCAACCGAATTCGAAGCCTTTAGAATAATCGGATAATCGAATGGTGGTATAAAATCTTCATAATTATCAGCTGTAACTGTCGTAGTACCTGGGTACTTAAAATTGTACTTATCACACATTTTGTAGAAATTTTCTTTTAACAAAATTTCATCCATCAGCGATTCATCAATATAAGGCACTGTAAAATGCTCCTGCAGTGCTGGCTTATTTTTAATAATAAGCTTTGCGTAATCATCACCACAGGCTAATAGTAGTAGCTTTTTATTAGCATATTTTTTTGCTACCTGTTCAAGGGCGGGTGCAAATACATCCTGTTCATTTAAGCGGTCTATCTCCTGAAAATCTAAAATATGACTATCTTGTGTAGCTGTTAAATGTGAACGTCCTAATACAAGTGGCTTTATGCCATATGCCTCATAAAATGCTCGTGCCATACCGTATGCATTCATATCTGACCCTAATAGTATCGGTAAAAATGGTTGCTCAATTGCCATGTAATTTCAACTCTCTTTTATGTTTTAGTATCGTTTTTAAGTGTATCATATTTTCCAAAATGTTCACGGAAAAAGGTCAAAAAAAGCAAGGTATAGACAATTAATCACCAATACTTCGACATAATAAATTCTACCATTATTCGCTTTGTAGAAATCTATTTAAACAGGACGCAAGGAGAAAAACTATTCATTCCAATTAATTAGACCCCAGCGTAATTACATCTGGATTTTATCGAGCTCGCTTGAAAGGCTCCTTTACAAAATTTGTGACATCCTCTAGAGACTTTAGGCCAACAGATGTTTTTTGTGCGAAAGCGTAGTGCTAACGCAGCGGCAGCAACACGATGCTTGTCACTCAGGCGTGAAGATCTTAGCCTCAGTTCCTCTATTTCAGCAGGTGTTTTATCCCGCTGAAATAGAGGTAAGAGTATTCTGTTAAATCAAGATAAATTAAAAAGCGTGCAAACTGTTAAGTTTGCACGCTCTTTACTTATTAAAATGTAATGACAGCTTGTCTGCTACGCTCAAGTTTATCAACTATTTCCTTACCTGTTTCATCCCACTTAATCATACGATAATATGCATCATGATAGAAAATAAAACCATAACCATTTGCTAGTGCTTCTTTCATAATACGTTCCTTTGCAAAGACACTTGCCATTGGATAATCATCATACGCTAAAACCCATAATGGATTTTGATGTGCATGTGTTGGCATGATATCTGCCATATGCAGCAGCACTTCACCATTTTGAGTTAATTTAATAACAGCATGTCCATTACTATGACCGCCAGTATGAATCATTTCTATACCAGGCACTACCTCAAGCGTACCTTCATACGTTTCAACTAAATGCTGAACAGGCTCCCAGTTTTCTTTCCAATACGTATTTTTTGAGCGAATATTTGGTTCTCGCATCTCATCCCATTCAATTTTCGTCACGAAAATTTTGGCATTCGGGAAAGTTGGTACAAGTACATCATCTTCCCATCGCGTTAAACCGCCAGCGTGATCGAAATGCAAATGCGTCATTAATATTGCATCAATATCTGCCGTTGTTAATCCTAGCTCCTGTAAGCTATCCAATAATGTTGATTCTTCAGTAACACCAAAATTACGAAGCTGCTTTTCATTTAATTTGTTAAAGCCAACACCTGTATCAACAAGATAATTTTTACCTTCAAATTGAATTAAAATTGGCTCAGTTGGTAACTCAACTTGATTTTTTTCATTTACTGGATATTTGCGTGACCAAAGTGGTTTTGGCACGACTCCAAACATAGCACCGCCATCAAGGCAAGTGACACCCCCATTTAGCCATGATAATGACATATTGTGAAACTGTAACTGATCCATCCATACTCCCCCTATTTAGTAATGAATTGCGATTCTAGACGATAAATTGGCTGTCCTTTAGCAGAAAATTTCTGCTCATACTCAGTCATAACATTATCCTCAGGCATATCCGCATGTAGGTCGAGTGATACATACTTTAGCAACATACCATATTCAGAAATACTAGTTAATGAATATTCAAACAAACCACGGTTGTCCGTTTTAAAATGGATCTCCCCATTATCCACTAAAATCGACTCATATAATTTCAAAAAATCCCCATGCGTTAAACGTCGCTTTGCATGACGCGTTTTCGGCCAAGGATCTGAGAAATTCAGATACACACGATCTACATCATTTTTTACGAAATATTTATATAAATCTGCGCCATTTACTTTTAATAATCGTAAATTCGCTGGAGATTTAGCCTCTATAATTTTTTCCAAAGCACATACAATGACACTGTCATAAAGCTCAATGCCAATATAATTAATATCAGGATTTTGTAAGGCCATACCAGTAACAAATTGTCCTTTTCCAGTACCTACCTCAATATGCAGCGGGTTGTCGTTGCCGAAAACAGTCTGCCAATTTCCTTTAAAGTCTTCAGGATTTGGAACAATCACCTCTGGATGACTTGTAATCATTTCCTCCGCCCAAGGCTTATTTCTTAATCTCAATTTTCTTCCTCATTTCTTTCATGTAAAATTATTGATTTTTTATAGTATAACGTATTACTATAAAATTCGCATGAAATTATTGCGAAATGATATTATTAGCTTTTTCTGCTACAACATGCCAAGCTTCACGTTGAACAGCACAATAGATGTTTGTTCCATAATCAATTTCCCCAATATAGTTACCATCTGTATGACAATCAACATGCTGTGATTGCAGCAATATTTCAAATGCATTGCCTTGTAAAAATGTAATTTCTTTGAATTTAGTATGCTTACCAAAAAATACAGTAATAAACACAAGTAATAACTTAAGACGTGAAATACCATGAACGATTGTTAGTTCTATTTTCCCATCATTAGGTTTGGAGCAAGGAGAGATTTTCATGCCTCCTCCGAAATAAGGATGATTACTCATCGCGACAAACCATGTCTGCTGGAACTGCCATTGTTGATTGTTTGTACGAATAGTTACATCAAAGCGTTCAAAGCTAAATAATCCTCTAACTACAGCTGTAGCATAGGATAACTTTCCAAGCCCTATTTTATTGAGATAAAACTTCAAACGAGATTTATTAATGTGCTTTGTAACAAAAGCATCAAAGCCTACACCCGCATTATTAACAAATATCTCACGCTGAAGTGCTCCAAGCTGAATGGTACCAGCATCCATCGAAAGGCTAGACATATTTGCCTGTATATAAGTTTCAATTTGTAGAGCATTTTGAAATGTTGTGAAATATCGAGCAAAATCATTCCCAGAGCCAGCACGCACCAC
This sequence comes from Lysinibacillus sp. FW301-JW8, assembly GCF_058788755.1. NCBI lineage: Bacteria > Bacillati > Bacillota > Bacilli > Caryophanales > Bacillaceae > Lysinibacillus > Lysinibacillus sp. FW301-JW8. The sequence continues at coordinate 14,354 of NZ_JBYTBB010000047.1, read as the reverse complement.
ACCAATAATTATATATTCATTATGTACAACACCACTAACAACCTCATGTATCGTGCCATCACCGCCAACAATAACCAATAGTTTTTTTGTTTGCGCATTTTGAGCCCATTGCTTTGCAAGTTTTTGTCCATGTCCTTCATATTCTGTGAAGACAACTTGATAGCCGATTGTTAAATGACGTTGAAGCTGACGCCAAACCTTCTTACCTTTTCCATTACCTGCTGCCTCATTCACAATAAATAATACTTGCATGCATTAATCCTCAGTTTGCTGAGAAGATTGCTGCCAAATATCCCGATTAAAGGATGTCGTTTGTACATTATTTAAAATCGTTTGGGCAGCACGAATTTGCATATGCTTCATTGGAGAGGATACCTTTTTTAAATACTCCATCCATCCTCCATAATTACGATAATCAATAAATTGTATACCATATGGTGATCCCGGATAGTCAAAATAACCATTACGTGTTAAAACAACTTTACGAATTGGCATGTCAATATTGTCCTGCTTAAATAATTGCGTTAATACAGATTCCATACGACTTAAATTAATCGTTGGATTCAGGACCTTAGAATCCTTTGTTCCTACCTTTTTAATCCAGAATCGATCACTGCCTCCCACGTAAACTGCCTGATTCTCCGCTTCTAATACAGTAATACAAATACATTCTGTTGGTGACATTAGGACAACATCAAGTTCTATGGGTGCTTTTCTTATTTGTAAAATCGGGTAATAAAAAAGTAAATAATTATCAGGTAATTGCTGCAACAAATTACGTAGTAAGGAATCACGCATAAAACGAGGATCGACATATGACTTTTCACGTAATGTTGAACTCGCCCATTTCATCTGAAAATGGAAAAATTGATCGATAAACATTCTTTTTAGTTCATGGATAGACTGTGGTGCATAGACAATTTTCGGTTCAAATGTTAATGTTGTTTCTTCTTCTGGAATACTGTCCTCATCACTGACTAATTCATTTGAAATTTCGAGTTGTTCAATATCTTCTTTTTCTTCCTTGTGACGACCAGCAAATAATTTTTTTAATAAAGAAAAGCGTTCTTTTTCCTCAAAGGGTTCTTGTTCAGCAACAGAATCAGCATGCTGCCATTCAGTAATATCTTCTCCAAGCTCCCACTGTCTTTTGACACGCTCCCACTGATTTTTCTTTAAACGCACAAATTGTGTGGGATATCTTGCTAAGTCAATTTGATAACGTGAAATATAATCTTGTAATTTCACTAATTGTGCCATTTTACGGTCACTCCATTCTTACTTGCCCTCTATGTAATCATTCCTTTTTGAATGAAGGAAGTTAATCGCTTCGCTTTTATTACATCGACATTTGCTTTCCAAATATAAATCTCTATAGTTTAATCTATCTTATTTATTTTACATGACGGTACAGGAGAAAACATCCATAATTTGCTCTATAATGTAAAACTTCAATCAGCAAACGATCACTTTTCCCACACCTATACCTTTTACGAAAAATAAATTACGCCACAGTGTAATTGCGTCTGGATTTTTTTGAGCTCGCTCGAATAGTTCTTCCTCAAAATCTATGACATCTGCTGAATCAAGATAAAAGAACTACCCTAATAGCTTGGTATAAACCAAAATTAGGGTAGTTCTCTCGAAATATTTACTTAGCATTAATTGAAAGTGGTAATTTAGCCTCAAAAGCTTGCTGTAATTTACGAGTCCATACACCCGGAACTCCAGCACCAATTTGCTTGCCATCCACATCAATAACAGGAGTAACTTCAGAAGATACTGATGATACAATGATTTCATCCATTGTTAATAAATCTGCCTTCGTCATTGGCTCTTCTATTACTGGTAAATTAATTTCCTCAGCACATTTTAAAATCACTTGGCGTGTAATCCCGTTTAAAATAAAGTTATTTGCTGGATGTGTATAAAGTTTACCATCTTTAATACCATAAACATTGGCTGATGAGCATTCTGTAACAATATCACCACGGTGTAAAATCGCTTCATAGCAGCCTTTTTCTGATGCTTCTTGTTTTGCTAATACTGCACCAAGTAAATTTAATGATTTGATATCACAACGTAACCAACGAATATCCTCAACAAAAGTTGCCTTTACGCCTTTTTCAAAATTTTCATAGGCGCGCTCGCCAGCTTTTACATTACCAGTTAATACTGCTGGAACACTTGCATCTGGGAAGATATGATTACGAGAAATTGCACCACGTGTGATTTGGAAGTAAACATGACCTGTGTCTAAATTATTTTTTTCAATAAGTTCATGTAATAATTTGTGTAATACATCTTTTGTATAAGGAATGACTAGACGAATTTTATCGGCACTTGCGTAGAAACGATCAATATGTTCCTGTGCTGTGAACATGTTTCCGTTATAAACTTTGATTACTTCATAAATTCCGTCACCAAATTGGTAACCTCTATCTTCTGGTGATACTGTAATAGATCCTTCTTCAACGATTTGATCATTCCATAATGAATATGCCATGTTTCGCTCATCCTTTTCATATTTGAGTTATTTTCTTCCTGCAAGTTCAACAATTGCTTCAGCATATATAGCTGCTGCTCTGACTAGGTTTTCAACGACAACAAACTCATCCGCACGATGCGCTACATCAGGTTCACCTGGGAATAACATACCGAATGCTACACCCTTTTTCATCACACGTGCATACGTACCGCCACCTGTAGAAAGCAGTGGTGTTTCGTAATCACCTGTCTGACGCCTATAGATTTCCGTTAGTGTTTGAATGAATGGATCATTTTCACTTACATAATGAGGTTTCGAGTCATCCCGAATATCCAATGAAAAACCTTTCGTCACAGTGAAGCGTTGTGCAGCCGTAATTTTCTTTTCAAATGGATATGTGACAGCATAACGCATACTGATTACCAAACTGCCGCCTTTAGCCACATCATAGCTTACAATACCTGGATTTAATGTTGTTTTCCCAGACATTTCATCCTCAAATTGTAAATTTAATTGATGACCATAATGGTCTTGGTAAAAAACATCTGCGATAAAGTCGACAAATTGCTTACTTGCCTCTGTCGTCAATTCTTGTTGTAAAAATGCTGCAAGATAAACAGCTGCATTGACACCTTTTTCTGGCTCCATTGCATGGGCTGCTTTACCTTTGATAGTTATTATATAGCGAGAACCCTCTATTAATAAAGTGCCTTCTAGCTGATTTTTGCTTAAAAATGTTTGAAAATTCAGTTCGAACCGTTGAGAAACAAACTGAACCTTCGCTTCTGCAAAATCAGGTACCATATTTGGGCGCTTTCCAGCATTAAATAGTAGTAGCTGTTCTTTCGTTGCATCACCTATTTTATTTTGAGAGAACACAAGCTCTGCAATGCCCTTTTCAGCATTAATGAGCGGGAAATCCGCATCTGGTGCAAAACCTATTGACGGCATTTCCTCCCGTTTAAAGTAGTGGTCGACACAGCGGAAGCCTGTTTCTTCATCCGTACCAATAATCATACGTACTCTTTTATTAAGCTGAATACCTGCATCCTTAACAAGTTTCATGGCCATCCACGCAGCTACTGTTGGACCTTTATCATCAATCGCACCACGAGCATATAATTTTCCATCTGCAATGGTGCCACTAAATGGCGGGTATGTCCAATCAGCTTCATCCCCAATAGGGACAACATCAACATGACATAAAATACCTAATATATCTTCACCAGTACCCATTTCAATGTGTCCAGCATAATTATCGACATTTTTCGTTAATAGCCCTTCAGCCTGACCTTTAGCTAGCAACCATTCCAGTGCTTTAAGTGGACCATCACCAAAAGGTACTTCAGAAGTGATCGTTTCCTCATCCAAAACACTATTAATTTGCACAAGCTCCTGTAACTCTTGTATTAATTCATCTTGCCTTTCTTTTGCAACTTGTAACCAATCCATATGGTATACCTCCTTTAAATTATCAATTACGCCCCAGCGTAATAAAACAGCATTTATCTCGCCGCCTTTAGAGGTGGGAGTATTCTGTACCTGTGCTATGCTTTCGTACAGTAAAGATTTGCTACTGTCGCTATGCTTTCGCACAGTAAAGATTTGCTGAATCAAGTTAAACATTATTCTACACCTTACAACATATAGAACAATCATCTTTCTGACAACTATTTTCAGTATCAACTACTAAGACTACCACATATAGCATGTTTTTCACGCATTCCCACAAAATACAGTATAAATTTTTTGTTTTTATTGTAAATTTCTCTTGCATTCACTAGAAAATCAACTAATTTTTCTATATAATAAAGTTATCAGAATAATTGTTCTGAATATAAAAATAGAAAAGGGGATGTCTAAGGCAGCTACTTATCAGCCTAAGTGCACTCCGCACATATTGTCGTCCGCTAGTCTTTGCCAAGAGAATTAAGATGAAGGAGTGGTTCATTTAATGAAACCAACTACTGATCGAATGCTTAATCGTATTAAAGACGTGTACATGTTTATTTTAGACAAAGGAACCGTGTCTACACAGGATTTAGTCGAAGAGTTTAGTATCACTCCTCGCACCGTTCAAAGAGATTTGAACGTGTTAGCCTTTAACGATTTGGTAATGAGTCCAAGTCGAGGCAAATGGACAACGACGAAGAAAAAAGTTAAAATGACGTCTTAGTTTTACGTTGAGTACGTAAAGCATTGAGTATGGAAAAAGAATGGCCTTTCGTCGGGGTCATTCTTTTTTGTTCGTCATTTTTTAGACAATTGAAAACTCCTCTTTTTGCTCAATTATGAGAAAGGAATGTTCAATTAAAGCCTCATTCCACTCAACTATCTGAAAACAAAAGCATTCCCATTTCACTTACGTTTCTTACCATCAATCCTCACCTTCATTATTTTGACTATTTACAGTTGCTTAACAATCCGTTAAACTCGAAACATTCTACATGTTGAGAGGAGGATTTAATATGAAATTGTCTAAGATGTTTCATCCATTAGTTTGGATTATTCTTGGCGGAACGATTTTCACACGTATTGCAAGCTTTATGGCAATGCCCTTTTTAGCAATCTATTTACATAATGAAATTGAAGCCTCCCCTTTACAAATCGGGTTGACAATTGGTATTGCTCCACTCATTTCTACTATTGGCGGATTTTTTGGTGGTTACCTAACAGATCGTTTTGGTAGAAAAAGTGTTATTCTGCTGACGATTATTATTTGGAGTCTTGTATTCTTTGGCTTTGCAACGGCTCATGTAGTTTGGTATTTTGTATTATTCAATGCTTTGAATGGACTTTGCCGTTCTTTCTTTGAACCTTCGACACAAGCATTAATGATTGATTTTACACCTGCTGACAAACGAAAAAGATTATTTTCTCTTCGCTATACGGCTATTAACATAGCAGCGGTTATTGGTCCGATCATTGGTGTTTATATTGCTCAATTGTCTAGTCCAAGTATTCCATTTATGCTAACAGGAATTATGTATATTGTTTATGCTGTATTTTTATTTTTCGTGCTGAATCGTTACGAAATGCAACAGCCAAAAGCTACAACACAAACAAAAATACTACAAACCTTTTCATTATTATTAACAAATCGTGTTCTACTAAGCTTTATTTTTGGAGCCATTTTAATCAATATTGGCTATTCTCAATTCGATTCAACATTGCCACAAGTTATTGAGCTTAAAATTGAAGACGGTGCCAAACTCTATTCGCTACTTATCTCGCTAAATGCAGCGGTTGTTTTATTACTCCAATTACCAATTAGTATTGTATCAGAACGTTTTTCATCCACTGCTACTCTTTTAGTAGGCGTTCTGTTCTTTGCATTCGGACTATTATTGTTCGGCTTCTCCAATAACTATTCGCTTTATATTATTGCGATGATTATCTTTACGATTGGTGAAATTTTTGCCTTCCCAACGATGAATGTCATGATTGATGAGATTGCACCTGATACACAAAAGGCAACTTATTTAGGAGCTGCACAATTCAAAAATTTAGGAGGCTTTCTTGGACCAATTATCGGTGGATGGCTGTTAACGCATTATATCAACGCATTGTTTGTAGTAATTGCTGCACTTGTATTATGTAGTTGCTTCTTCTATAAATCTAAGCTGAAGCCACAATAAAAACGCTCCATAGCTTGAAGTGAACCCTTTGGATTTACTAACAAAAGCTATGGAGCATTTTTTATACTATTAAACTTTAGCGTAGCTCTCTTCAGCTTCTTCAAAGCTCGTGTATTGATCTTTACCAGCATTTTTTGACTGATATAACGCCTTGTCCGCACGCTCAAACAAGCTTCTTTCTGACTCATCTGGATGAAAACAAATGGCTCCCCCCATACTGACTGAGAGGACAGACCATTGATCGATATTGGCATTGTCTACATGCTTATAATGACGGAACTTGTCCAATATCGAATTGGCTAACTGACGCATATTTTCTGTCTTTGTGTCATACAAAACAATTGCAAATTCATCTCCGCCAAACCTCACAACAATGCCATTATTTCCTACCTCCTGTTTTAAAATTCTTGCAGTATCGATCAGGATTTTATCGCCAGCGCCATGTCCAAACTGATCGTTCACTAGCTTGAAATTATCCAAATCTATCAACAATAAGCCTGGTTGATTCTCCTTTCGTTTCCTTAAAAGATTGTCCATTTTTCTAATATAAGTAGCTCGATTAAAGACATTTGTTAGCGGATCATATGTTGCAAGATGGATAGTTTTAGAAAGGATTTTGTTAATGACTATAAGCATAATAAATGAAGTTCCTAACGCAATACAAAGCAATAGCCAAAACTGCTTCGTATTTTTAGATAGTGCCTCTAATTCTGTATAATTCCCATACTTTACATATATTATCCTTTTCGTAGATTCACCACGAATTGTTTCGGCTTCATATGGTAAAAAACGATACTTTTCAATAAAGCCATTTGAATATTTCTTTTGAAATTCTGTTGGCTTCATCGACTTTTTAGCTAGCTCAAAATGTTCTTGAAATATTGCTGTTTGATCCTTCACCGTAATTTTAGCGGGTTTTGAATCGTCAAAGAAAACGCCACCCGCATTTATTGTTTGCACTTCTATTAAATCCATATATTTATCAACTAAATAGTTCGAGGTCTTCCCAAAATTAAAGGTTTGAAAGACAGGATCATTTAATAAATCAATACCTAGCTCTAATAAATATTTCTTATCAGGTGTCGCTAAATAACCAAACTTCCGATATCCTCCAGTAGTCGTCGAGATATCTATGCCATCATTATAGTATTCTCCACTCGTTCGACGCTCATCTAGTAGAGTAGAAAATCGTTTACAGCATAAGGAAAAGTTTAATCCTTTATCTTTTTCAAAAGTTGTATAAATAACCGTATTGGATTGATCAATTATGTATACATCCATGCCATTCTCGTTTTTTATTTTTTGTAAATCCCATGTTGCCACTTTTGGATTTTCTTCATAATATGTAACTAGCTTTCGGAGTACTTGCTCCATCTTATCTGAAAGATTTTGATCAAAATAAAAATGCGCATTATCTACAGTTTGCATATCAGTCAAAATATGATTTTCAATTAACGCCCTATTCATGGATTCTTGTTGTTCGATATCTGCCACTAGTATTTGCCTGTTTACATAAGAAATCACTGCAACCAATATTAGGGCAAAGGCAATTAAGGAGATTAATAATTTAATTCTAAGGTTTTTCATGCACGTATCCTCTATTATTTTCCCACAATCATTTTTCTGAAGTTTTTTGAAATTAGTTCTAAAGACTAAATAATAAACTTATTAAAGGTTACATTATATTATACAGTGACTGGTTTATGAATGTATATAAAAATACCTCGATACTAATTCGTATTAGCATCAAGGTACTTATTAATCCCTATTTTGTAAGTCATCTAGTTCTTTTGTAGTTAATTCTCTATATTCTCCCAAAGCTAAATTGTCATCAAGCTTTAGACTTCCCATTGATAAACGTTTTAAATAGGTAACACGTTTACCAACTGACTCAAACATACGCTTCACCTGATGAAACTTACCTTCTTGAATGGTTAGCTCGATTTCCGATTGAAGATCAGATTTTAAGATATTGAGCTCCCCTGGTTTAGTCATATAACCGTCGTCCAACTCTACACCCTGTGCAAATTTTTTGCAGTCTTCCTCTGTCACGAGTCCTGCTATTTGTGCATAGTAAACTTTAGGCACATGTTTTTTGGGTGATAATAAATTATGCGCTAGCTGACCATCATTCGTTAGTAGCAGTAATCCTTCTGTATCTTTATCTAAACGCCCAACTGGAAAAGGCTTAAAATGTTGATGTAAGGGCTCTAACAAATCAATGACCGTGTCATCTTGTACATCCTCTGTTGCAGAAATAACGCCAGGAGGTTTATTCATCATAAAGTATACAAATTCTGTATAAACAACACGTTCACCAAAAACGGAAACATCTTGTTTTTCAGGGTCTACATGTAATGCTGCATCCTTTACATATGCTCCATCTACAGTTACTGCCTTTTGCTTAAGAAGCTGCTTCACTTCCTTGCGTGACCCATACCCCATATTTGCTAGCAATTTATCTAAACGCATAAATCCTCCTATTTAATTCCAAGTTTGTTCGTAATTTTTGTTAGTCGTTCACCGAGTAGTTTCTGAGCTAAGCCTAGACGTAAAGATAAATAACCGTATACCCCAACGCCTACGCCAGCACAGATAACTGAGTAAACAAATGCAGAGAATTTTCCATCTACTGGTCCCATCACTAAGCCTAACAGCTTATGCACGATCAATACACTTATTACCATTGCTAGAGTCAAAATAGAGATGAGCATGACACGGCGAAGAACCATCTCTGATTTGTAATTTAGTGCTGTTCTTAGTACTAACATATTAATAATAATTGAAACACCATAGCCAATTGCTGTGGCAAGAATGGCTCCATCAGCCTCAATCCATCGAATTAAAGGAATGTTAATCGCTAGCTTGACAAAAATACCCGATAATAAGCTAAAGACAATCCATTTTTGGAAGTCAATTCCCTGTAATAAAGCTGCTGTTACTTGGAACAATGCAAATAAAATAGCAACAGGCGCATAGTGAGCTAAAATAGTAGCCCCCATTTCACTTTCAGAATAGAGCATAAAGTATATTTCATTCGCTAACAACGAAATACCTACTACAGCAGGTAATGTAATAAAAATTAATATTTGATAGGTCTTATCCATTGCATGTCGCAGTGATAAATATTCACCCTGTGTAAAATACTTAGTAATCGTCGGTACTAACGCCATCGAAAAACCTGTTGCTAGCATAACCGGAATAATCACAACCTTATGTGTTGTAAAGTTTATCATTGATAAATACTTATCGGTTACCTCTGCTAAGCCTATGGATGTCATTGCACCGTTAAACGTTAACATATCCACTAGTTGGAATAATGGATTGGCAATACCTACGAATACCATTGGAATGGAATACGTAATAACTTCTTTATAAATATTGGACATTGGCAGTTGGGTAGATGTAACACTCTGACTGCGCAATAAGTTAAATTCAGGTTGATATTTTTTCCAATAATAATAGAGCACCATCAATCCACCAATAGCCCCGATAAAGGCAGCGAATACTGCAAAGGAAACGGCTGTTTGTGGTTTGCCATTAAAGACAACTACTACTAGGAATGATCCACCTAATAACACAACAATACGAACAATTTGTTCAACCAATTGCGAAACTGCTGTAGGCTCCATTTTGTCATAACCTTGGAAAAATCCACGCCAAAGACTCATAAATGGTACAACAATTAAAGCAAAGCTAACCCAACGAATAACGGAAGCAATTTGCTCGACTGTAAATGCCTGCTCATCACTTTTAATGACAAGACCCGCTATTGGTGTAGCTAATATAAAAAGGGCAGTAAATGCGGCCAGACCAGTTATCATCATAATCAGTATGCCTGATTTCATAAGCTTGCGACCTGATTGATAATCACCAATGGCATTATATTTAGAAACAAACTTAGATACAGCAATTGGCGCTCCCGAGATGGCTACTGCCAGCATAATCGAATAGGGAATGTATGCATATTGATAGAGTGCAATATTTTCCTCACCCACAATTGCATAAAACGGAAAAATATAAATTAATCCGAGTACTTTCGATAAAAACATCCCCATTGTTAATATCGCAGTACCTTTCATTAAATTGGACATTGTACCCATCCATTCATCGTAAAATCAATAATTTCATCGTAACACACAGAATAACATTTGGAAAATATTCACTATAATCAGATTTATTGGTATCTAAGCGAGTTAGCTGCTTACTGAGTGATATTACTTGGTATTCGAGCAGTTCTACTAGTCCACTGAGAGAGTTTACTGGATACCCGAGCAGTTCTGACTGTCTACTGAGCAGTTTTACTGGATACCCGAGCAGTTCTGACTGTCTACTGAGCAGTTTACTGGATACCCGAGCAGTTCTGACTGTCTACTGAGCAGTTTTACTTGGTACCTGAGCGGTTTTGCCAGTCAACTGAGCGGATTTACTGGATACCTGAGCAGGTTACTCAATCTCAAGCAATTTCCACTTCTTTAGCAGCATGCAAACGCTGTCAAATATAAATTATAAGCACAATATAAGTAAACCAATTGTAATCTTAACATATTTATAGGTAAACAGACGCATTATTCCATCAAAAAGTTCTATCTATAGACGATTCCATCAAAAAGACAGTAAGTTTCTACCCACTAATTATAAAATGCTCAAAATAATCGGTGGAGATTAAAAAACCTCCACCGATTCAAAAGCTATTACATGTCCACAAAAAATTGTTTGTACCATACTAAAAATACATAGGCAGTCCAAATATAACGTCCTCGATTTGCCTTACCCTCATAATGCTCATCGAGATAGCCTACTAATTGCTTTGTATCAAAGAATTTATTGGCAAAATCAGTTGTAAACATCTCTTTTACCATGTTGTAGTATTTCTCTTCACGCAGCCAATGACGGATTGGCACTGGGAAGCCCAGCTTTGGACGTTTTGCCCATTCTTCTGGTAATTCCTGATGAGCTGCTTGACGAAGTACATATTTCGTATCAATGTCGTTGACACGATATCGTGATGGAATGTCCTTGGCTAATTCCATTACTTCTTTATCTAAAAATGGTACACGTAGTTCAATTGAATGCGCCATGCTCATTTTATCTGCTTTCAATAAAATATCGCCTGGCATCCATAGATTTAAATCTAAATACTGCATTTTTGTTACGTCATCATCGCCAGGTACTTCATCATATATACGTTTTGTAATGGACTTAACAGATGGACCATTTTTATAGTCTGGCTTTAATACATTTAATGCATCTTCTTCATCCCAGACAACCGCTTCACCTATAAAACGTTCTTCCACAGTTTGACCGCCTTTTACAAGGAAGCTTGTGTATTGATTTTTAGGTAATGCTTCTGCAATACCTCGGAATGCTTTACGAATACCAAAAGGAATTTTTTCGTATTGTTGCATTTTACCTGAGTTTTGATACCATGAGTAGCCGCCAAAAATTTCATCCGCGCCTTCACCTGAAAGGACGACTGTTACGTCCTTTGAAGCAAGCTCTGAAAGGAAGTATAGCGGTACAGAAGATGGATTAGATTGCGGCTCGTCCATATGCCATTGAATTTTTGGTAATGCCTCAAAGCATTCATCAGCTGTTATATATTTACGCTCATTTTGAATGTTTAATGTATCTGATAAATCTTTTGCTAGGTTTGTTTCATTAAACATATCTTCATAGTCAGAAAAACCAACAGAGAAGGATTTATCTGGACGCAGTAATGCCGTAATATAACTTGAATCAATTCCCCCTGATAGGAATGAACCAACCTTTACATCACTGATTTGATGTGCCTCAACTGATTCTCTTACTGTAGAACGAATGTCCTCTACATATTTTTCAATTGGTGCCTCTTTCGCATGGAATTTTTTATCCCAGTATTGCACAATTTTCTTTTTCCCACTTTGAATTAACATATAATGCGCTGGTGGTAGTTTAAAAACACCTTTAAAGAAGGTTTCATCCATTGATGAATATTGGAAAGTTAAATATGGACGAAGAGCATTTTTGTTTAATTCTTTTATAAAGGATGGATGGGGTAAGAAGGACTTAATTTCTGAACCGAAAATAAAGGTACTATCTGTTGTATTTTCTGAGTAATATAATGGCTTAATACCAAAGCCATCACGAGCAATGAATTGTAAATCATTCTTTTTATCCCAAATACAGAATGCAAACATACCTCGTAATTGCTTAACAAACTCTACACCATACTCCACATAACCATAAATAATAACTTCACTATCAGATTGTGTTTTAAATGTATGTCCCTTTGCAATTAAATCTTCACGCAGCTCTTGGAAGTTGAAGATTTCTCCATTAAATACAAGAACAATGTTACCATCTGCACTGTACAATGGTTGGTTTGCCACATCTGACAAGTCAATAATACTTAATCGTCGGAATCCTAACGTTACTTTATCGTCACTGTGAATACCACCGCTATCTGGTCCACGGTGAATAATTGTATTCATCATATTTTCAATCGTTTGATGATGATCGATTACATTTGTTCCATTAATATAGCCTATAAATCCGCACATTCTATTTTTCACCTCATAATTTAGTGCATAACCTTTTCCATAATAGCACGAATAGACGTTCATTTCATGCTGACAATACAGATAATGAAAAACTTTCATCGGGTAGCCTATTTTACATGAATAATCGTACACCGATTCTTCTATCTATCAAAAAACCACTTTTCATCTGTTTAGATGAGATAAGGAATTATAAAACACTTTCGTAATATTTTCAATGCGAAAGAAGCCCCTATATATAGACTTCATGTATAATAGGAAGGATTCCTAATTTGAATAGAAAGTGAGTTTCTATATATGTATGATGTAATTGTTATTGGTGGAGGTCCCTCAGGCTTAATGGCTGCAATCGCTGCTGGAGAACGAAAAAAGAAAGTATTACTAGTAGAAAAAGGGAATAAGCTTGGTAAAAAGCTTGCTATTTCTGGCGGGGGTCGCTGTAATGTGACAAATCGTTTACCTATAGAAGAAATTGTTAAACATATACCGGGTAATGGGCGGTTTTTATATAGCCCATTTACAGTTTATAATAATGAGGATATTATTTCCTTTTTCGAAGGGCTAGGCGTTGCTCTAAAAGAGGAGGATCACGGGCGTATGTTTCCTGTGTCTAATCGAGCGCAAGATGTTGTTGACGCATTAATTCGTCAATTACAGCGTTTGCATGTAGAAGTTCGGTTAAATACCCCTGTCAGTAAGCTATTAATGGATGATGAAAAAATTCTTGGTGTTCGCCTTGCAGACGGATTAGAAGTCCGGAGTGAGGCTGTAATAGTCGCTGTAGGTGGGAAAGCTGTTCCACAGACAGGCTCAACTGGTGATGGTTATCCATGGGCAGAGAGAGCGGGTCATTCAATTACAACGCTATTCCCTACCGAGGTTCCTGTGCTCTCGAAGGAGGACTTTATACAAAATCGTGAGCTTCAGGGATTGGCTTTACGAGAGGTTGCTGTTTCTGTTTTAAATAAAAAAGGCAAAGTGCTCGTAACCCATCAAATGGACATGCTCTTTACTCATTTCGGATTAAGTGGTCCTGCTATTTTACGCTGTAGTCAATTTATCGTAAAAGAATTAATGAAAACAGGTTATGAACCAGTGACAATCCGTATTCACACGCTTGTGCATTATAATGAAGAAACATGTCTGCAATACTTAAATAAGCTATGGAAAGTGGATTCAAAAAGGGCAGTTAAAAATGTGTGGAAAGGGATAGCCCCTGAACGATGGCTACTGTTTTTGTGTGAACGTGCTGGCATAGATGTACAGATGACAGGCACTGAAATAGCACAGGAAAAAATCCGTCATTTAGCTCGTTTGCTTGTCAATTTTACGATGACTGTAAGTGGTACACAATCACTTGAAAAGGCATTTGTCACTGGCGGGGGTATTTCTATTAAGGAAATAGAGCCCAAGACAATGGCCTCTAAGAAAAAGAATGGTTTATTCTTCTGCGGAGAAATCCTAGATATTCATGGCTATACAGGAGGCTATAATATTACATCTGCGCTTGTTACTGGACGTATCGCTGGAATGAACGCAGGACTTTAATAATTTACCACGTGAATAAGGCGCTTCTTATCATTGAAAAACGTGTCCTGGAAATAGGACACGTTTTTCATGTTGTTGAAATACTATTATGTCAATGACATCAAGGTGACAAATTAAAAAGTATAGCCCTTTTTCAAAACG